>RKRS01000049.1 GCA_007571275.1 Dehalococcoidia bacterium | reverse complement strand
CTAGAGCGCGCCCGACGCTGCGCGACCGAGACGGAACGCGCCGGTGCGCTCATAGGCGGTATCGGCGACGTAGATGTGCTGGCTGGCGACCAGGATGTCTCGCAGCAGCTGCTGCAACGGACTGTCGTTGAAGGCGGCCGCGCCGCCGCCCGTGTGATGCGCGAAACGGACAACATCCACGCAGGCGTCAGTCACCCAGGCGACCATCGCGCGGATCCGCGCGTCGCGCGCTGACGTGATCCGCTCGCCCGCCTCGCGCAACGCCATCGCTTCATCGAGGATGCTCATCGCATAGGCGCGAGCCGCCTCGTAGCGACATGACATCTCCCCGTAGTCGCGCTGGAAAGCGCCGCGATCGCCGATCGCGCCGCCCGCGCCAAAGCGGACGCGGTTGGTGATTTCGCCACTGAGCAACTCCAGCGCTCGCCTGGCCGAACCCAGCGCAATGCCCGTGTGTCCCGGGCTGAGGAACGTGATCGTCGGCAGCTCGAACCAGGGACCACCGCGCTCTTTGTGCACGCCCCCGAACGGCGTGGTGAACTCGGGCTGGACAACCACGTCATGCGCCCGATAGTGACAACTGCCGGTGCCCTCGAGGCCCATCACGTCCCAACTGTCTTCAACCACTAACCGAGCCTGCTCGACCACCGCCCCGATTACCGGCGGCAATCCATCCTCAGGCGCAGGCCGAGACCCATCCTCCTTGACCACGACCGAGTTGGCCAGCACCCAGCCGCAGTGACGAATCCCGCTGGCGAACGACCAGCGTCCATTGAGACGGAAGCTTCCGTCCGGCAACGCGGTCGCGACGCCCTCCGGATTCGCCGTCCCCGCCATGCGCGGGAAGCCGTTGCCGAAGACGGCGTCGAGGCCAATGCCGTCGCGCAGGTGCGCACCCGCCAGACCAGGCGTCTCGGCCTGGATCATCGCCACCCAGCCGCTGGAGACGTCAGCGCAGGCAAGCTGTTCGAACGCCTCGACCTGCGTCGCCGGATGCACGTCGTACCCACCGACCTCCCTCGGCGAGGCCATTCGAAAGAATCCCGCCTCCTCGAGCGTCGTCACAGACGTTGAAGCCAGCGTTCTCGCCCATGTTGACTCTCCAGCGTGATCGCTGAGCGTCTGACTGACCGCCTCTGCTCGTTCGATCCAGTCAGAGCGTTCGTTCCGCCGCTCTGTGCTGCTGCGGCTCATGATCACATCTCCCAATCATCAGTGCCTACAAGCCTGGACGAACCTCAAGCCCGAGCTGGTGTTGGCCGTAGCGAATGTAGGCAGAGTCGATCTGGATCACGTGCTGGCTGACCGTCTGGATATCGCGCAGCAGACGCGGCAGCGGATTATCGTCATAGACCGCCGCGCCGCCGGCGTGTTCGTGAGCGACACGCACGATCCGCTCAGCGCTCTGATGCGCCCAGCGCAATGCTGCGCGAGCGCGACTGTCGAGCAGCACGATCTCGTCCAGCGATTCCACTGGCGCCGCCAGCAGCGCGGGGAATTGATGCTCGGCGAAGCCTTCCATCACATCGAGCAGCGCCGCGCACTCGCCGATGTCCAGCTGCACATGACGCTGCAGCGCGATGGCGTCACGCTGGCCCGTGCGAATGCGCGTCGAGGCCATCTCGGTAATCTCGGCCAACGCTCGACGCGCGACACCGAGCGGAAATCCGTAGCCGGCCGCGGTCAGGAAGGTCACGGTGGGACGCGCCAACCAGCCGTCGCCGCGCAGGGGCGGTCGCTCGAAACCAACCAACGTCATCTCCGCAGGGATGAAAAGGTCGTCGAATCGGTAATGGGTGCTGCCCGTGCCACGCATACCGAGCGTGTGCCAGGTGTCCTCGATCTCGACCTGGGGCGTTGGCGCGACCACGGTGGCCAACGGCGGCGGTTTACCGCGCTCAGCTTCACGATCGGCGATCCGACACTGGGCCAGCACGTAGTCACTGTGGTGAATGCCCGAGGCCCAGCCCCAGCGGCCATTCACCTGCCAGCCGTCATTGACCTCTACCGCTTCGCCCTCGGGCGCAATTGAGCCCGCAGCGACTGGCCAGCGTTCGCGCGAGTGGGCGAAGACACGGTTGGCGGCCTCCTCGGGCAACCGCGTCGCCAGCCAGGATGATTCGTGCGCGCCGATCAGCGAACACCAGCCGGCCGACGAGTCGTGCGCGGTGATCGCGGCGATCGCGTGCGTCTGCGCCAGTGGCTCAGCATTCGCGCCGCCGAGTTCGGACGGTGAGCAGAGCCCGAACACATCAATCGACCGCAACGCCGCCTCGGTCTCGGGCGAGAGCCGTCGCAGTCCCTCATTGACGGCCGTCTGAGCGCGCAGGGCGGGACCAATCGACTCCACCCGCTCACGCCATTCGTCGCGCTGGCTGTGAGCACCCGAGTCATGCACAGCGGCCGCCTGCCTTCCCAGTCAGCTCAATTCACAGAGCAGAATACACAGCCGCCAATTCTCCCACCCGCTGAAAAAAGCGTACGATTGAACGGGCAGAGGGCATCTGCAGAAAGGAGGAACGAGATGACGTTCCCAGACACCGCCCTCGCTCTGTTCCGATCCCAGCACCGATTTGCGCGGGTGATCCCCGCCG
>RKRS01000285.1 GCA_007571275.1 Dehalococcoidia bacterium | reverse complement strand
GCCGACATCGCCTGCCGACAACGAATCTCTGCGACGCAGATCGGGCGAGAAACTACCAACTTCCATAGCCTCGAATCGTCGGTTGGTCGCGGCGAGACGTAGCGGCGTTTGCCCCTTGATATCGCCATCGACGACGCGCACGTGAGCGATCACGCCCTTGTATGAGTCGTACTCGGAGTCGAAAATTAACGCCCGAAGCGGGTCATCAGCCACGCCGTCGGGCGGCGGTACGCGCTCGACAATGGCCTCAAGCAGCTCATCGATGCCCTGCCCCGTTTTCGCCGAGACGTAGAGGATTTCATCCCGGCTGAATCCGATCACATCGACCAACTCGGCCGCAATCGCCTCTGGACGGGCGACGTCGAGATCGATCTTGTTGATCACCGGGATCAACGTGAGGTCCTGCTCCATGGCGAGGTAGACGTTGGCCAGAGTCTGTGCCTGAATGCCTTCGACCGCATCGACGACCAACAGCGCGCCTTCGGCGGCGGCGAGGCTACGCGAGACCTCGTAGGAAAAATCGACGTGCCCGGGAGTGTCGATCAAGTGCAGTCGATACTCGCCCTGTTGCGGCGAGCGATAGTCCATTCGAACCGCTCGCGCCTTGATCGTGATGCCCTTTTCCCGCTCCAGATCCATGGAATCGAGCAGTTGATCGGACATGTCGCGTTGAGCGACCGTCGCAGTCGCCTCGATCAACCGATCGGACAACGTCGACTTGCCATGATCGATGTGGGCGACAATGCAGAAGTTACGAATTCGCGAGGCGTCCATGTGGCCTGATCGTAACAGTCACGCGACTGTCCGCCGTGTGTCGGATACGCAGAGCGGGGCCGGATGGCCCCGCTCTGTCCGTGACGTTATCGGCTGCGACTAGACGCGGTGACAGCGGACGAAGTGGTCGTCGACGACCTCGCGCCACTCCGGGTCTTCCTCACGACAGATATCGATGGCGATCGGACAACGGGTGTGGAAGTTACAGCCCGGCGGCGGGGCGATCGGATTGGGCACGTCACCGGTCAGGATCAAACGCTCACGTCGTCGCTCCAACGCCGGGTCAGGAATCGGCACAGCGGAGATCAACGCCTGCGTGTACGGGTGCAGCGGGTTCTCGTACAGTCGGTCTGATTGGGCAAGCTCAACGATCTTGCCCAGGTACATGACCGCGATGCGGTGCGAGATGTGTCGCACGACCGAGAGGTCGTGGGCGATGAACAGGTAGGTCAGACCGAAGTCCGCCTGCAAGTCCTCGAGCAGGTTGATGATCTGCGCCTGAATTGATACGTCAAGCGCGGAGACCGGCTCATCGCAGACGATGAATGCAGGTTCGACGGCAAGCGCCCGAGCGATGCCGATGCGCTGGCGCTGCCCACCAGAGAACTCGTGCGGATAGCGGCTGGCGAAGTACGGGTTCAGACCGACCGTCTCCAGCAGCTCGCGCACGCGCTCCTTGCGTCGACCTTTCTGCAGGCCATGGATCACCATCGGCTCGGAGACGATACTACCGACGCTCATGCGCGGATTCAGGGACGCGTAGGGGTCCTGGAAGATCATCTGCATCTGACGCCGATACGCGCGCAGATTGCGCCCGGCAAGCGTCGTCAGGTCAACCGGCCCACCGTCGCCAAGGGCAGGCGCCGAACTGTCATCCGCCCCGTTTTCCTCGGCGCCGATGTGCGAGGTGTAGCGCGGCGGCGACATCAGCACGTTCCCGGCCGTAGGGCGGTAGAGCTGGAGAATGGCGCGGCCCGTCGTGGACTTGCCACAACCGGACTCACCCACGAGACCAAGCGTCTCACCCTCACGCACAGCGAAGGAGATTCCGTCGACCGCCTTGATGTCCGCAACTTTGCGCTTGAGCAGCAGGCCCGCGGTCACCGGGAAGTACATCTTGAGGTCTTGGACCTCGAGCAGCGTATTCTCATGCGGCTCGGTACGTCCACCGCCTTCGTACTCAGCGACGGCGGCGGCGGCCTGACCGACAGATGCGGCCGCGGCGGCGCGCATCGCCTCAGGCGTCATGGTGCCGGCGGCAGCCTCCTCTTGCGACTGCTGTTCTTCAACGACGTCAGGTTGTTCGTTCTCAGACATTGGCAGTCTCCTCTTCCAGGATTTCCTCGGTGTGGGCGCTGGCGAGAATGCGGTCGGCTTCCTCGGCCACCGCCTCTGAGTGCCAGCAGGCGACGAGATGGCCAGGCGCGAACTCCTGCAACACCGGCCGTTCGCTCGTGCACTGGTCGGTGGCGAACCTGCAACGCGGCGCGAAGGCGCAGCCCTCGGGCATGTTGGTCAGGTCTGGCGGCGTGCCTTCAATCGGGATCAGACGACCGGTACGGGCATCCAGACGAGGTACCGACTCCAGCAACCCAAGCGTGTACGCGTGCTTGGGGCGAGCGTAGATCTCGGTCGCTTCACCGCTCTCGACGATGCGTCCGCCGTACATCACGTTGACGCGGTCGGCGTAGCGAGCGACCACGCCAAGGTTGTGGGTGATGACGATCACAGCGGTACCAAGCTCACGGCTCAGCCGGGCCATGACCTCCAGTACCTGCGCCTGAATGGTCACGTCAAGCGCGGTCGTCGGCTCGTCGGCCAGCAGCAGCTTGGGGTCGCAGGACAGGGC
>RKRS01000080.1 GCA_007571275.1 Dehalococcoidia bacterium | reverse complement strand
TTCCGTAACCGTGGGCGTCGCCAGGAAGAGCAGATCGCCCTGATGCGAGAGCTTTGGGCCAACCACCTGGTCGACTTCGAGGGCGAATTTCACCAGGTCACAGCGGCCGGCATCGAGCCACGGCCGACGCAACCAATCGAAGTATGGTTCGGTGGATCGCATGACCTGCAACTACGTCGCACCGCGAGGATTGGCGACGGCTGGTTCCCGGTCGGCGCTCCGAATGCCGACTCCGCCGCCATGGTCGAGGCGCTGCGTGGTTATCTCCGAGACAACGGCCGCGATGCTGAGCACTTCCCGATGGAACCGCAGGCGCAGTTCCGCGGCGGCAATCCGGAGTTGTGGGTCAGCCATGCAGAGCGCTGGCAGGCAATGGGCGCCACGGCGATCTCGATTGCCACGATGAACGCTGGTCTGCCCGATATCGATGCGCACATCGAGGCGGCGCGACAGTATCGGGACGCCGTCACTGCCTGACCGGTCGTCACAGGTCAGCTGACTGCAGAAGCCGATTGCGTTGCTTGTCCCTGTGCAGCGACAGCTGCAGCCGCTTCGGCCGCTGCCGCCTCTCCGGCCAGGTAGCCTCGCTCGATGACGTTCATGTCTCGATCGAGGCTGTAAGCGAGTGGCATGCCTGTGGGGATATTCAACTGCGGAATGTCCTCGTCAGAGATCGACTCGAGGTGCTTGACGATCGCGCGGATGCTGTTGCCGTGCGCAGCGATCAGAAGTCGCTGGCCGCTCTGAAGCGCGGGCGCAATTGCTGATTCCCAGCACGGCAGTACCCGTTCGAGGGTGAGCCTGAGCGACTCGGCAGCCGGCAGCGCCTGGGCGGGAACCGCCCGATAGCGACGGTCGAAGCGTGGATGCTCGGGATGATCATCCGTGAGCAGCGGTGGGGGAACATCGTAGGAACGTCGCCAGATGTGGACCTGTTGATCGCCGTGCAACGCGGCGGTTTCCGCTTTGTTGAGCCCCTGCAGCCCGCCGTAGTGACGCTCGTTCAGTCGCCAGTCCCGATGTACCGGCAACCAGGACGCATCCAGCCCATCGAGGATGATCCACAACGTGTGAATGGCGCGCTTGAGCACCGAAGTCCAGGCGGCGTCGAACTCGATGCCGGCTTCGCGGATCTGTTGTCCGGCGCTGTGCGCCTCAGCTTCGCCCTGTTTGGTCAGCGGCACGTCGATCCAGCCGGTGAACCGGTTCTCGAGATTCCACTGGCTCTGACCGTGTCGGACCAGAACGAGGTTGGCGGCGCTCATGTCACTCATGTATGTGCACAGGCTACCCTGCGATTGCGATGGCACAGGCTGGAGGATGATGCGTGAGTGACGCTGAGCGCTCGTCGGACACCGTGTTTGGAGCAATTGTTCGCGGAGAAATCCCTGCGGACATCGTTTACGAGGACGATCACTGCATCGCGTTCCGCGATCTCAACCCACAGGCGCCCACTCACGTACTTGTGATTCCCCGACTTGGCCTTGCCGGGTTGCAGGAAGCGGACCAGGCGGAGCCGTCGCTCCTGGGCCATCTGATGCAGGCGGCGCAGATTGTCGCCCGACAGGAAGGGCTGGCCGAAGATGGTTGGCGGGTGGTGGTGAATGTCGGCGCGGATGCCGGCCAGACTGTGGCGCATCTGCATCTGCATGTGCTCGGCGGACGCAAGCTGTCCTGGCCGCCAGGTTGAGGCGGACTGATGGCCGCGCTGCTGGACGTGCGTAATCTGGACAAGCGTTTCGGTGGTCTGCGCGCCTGCGACCAGGCCAACTTCCAGGTCGAAGCAGGCAAGATCGCCGGGATGATTGGCCCGAACGGCGCCGGCAAAACAACCGCGTTCAACTGCGTGGCCGGATTCCTGAAACCCGATGGCGGACAGGTCTTCTTCGCCAGCGAAGATGTCACAGGACTGCCGCCGCATCGGATGTTCAGCAAGGGCCTCGTGCGGACCTTCCAGATCCCGCAGGAACTGGAGACGATGACCGTCCTCGAGAACCTGATGCTCGCTGGTGAGCGACAATCGGGCGAAGCTGTCTGGCGTAGCTGGCTGTTGCCTGGACGCGTGCGTCGTGAAGAGGAATGCCTGGAAGCTCGCGCCCACGAAGTGCTGGAACAGACGCAGCTTGGACATCAGGCCTACATCCGCGCCGGTGCGCTGTCGGGTGGTCAGCGGAAACTGCTCGAGCTGGCCCGCGCGCTGATGGCGGAGCCGCGCCTGATCCTGCTCGACGAACCCGGCGCTGGCGTCAACCCGGCATTGGTGCGTCGCCTGGCTGAGCACATCCGCGAGTTGAGCGAGCGACTGAATCTCTCGTTCCTGATCATCGAGCACAATCTCGATTTCGTCCGTCAGCTCTGCGATCCGGTGATCGTGATGGCGCAGGGTCGAGTACTCGATGTTGGCGCGCCCGACGCCGTGCTCTCCAATCCCGAGGTGCAGGCCGCATACCTGAGCGGGCAGCGGACATGAGCGAGCGTCAACCCCTGCTGCAGGTGGAGGCGTTCAGCGGCGGCTACGTCGACGGGATCGACATCATCCACGATGTGGCGCTCGACCTGTACCAGGACGAAATTCTGACCATCATCGGGCCGAATGGAGCTGGCAAGTCGACTCTGCTCAAGGCGGTGGT
>RKRS01000225.1 GCA_007571275.1 Dehalococcoidia bacterium | reverse complement strand
CAGAGCGGTAATCGGGCGCGACAGTGATCGCAGATCGCGACGGCCTCGGTCTGTAGCTCGCCGCCACGCGAGACGGTCATGATCACCTGCCTGATGTGATCTTCGCAGTAGCGGCAGTTGCAGCGCTCGCAGATCAGCGTGTGAGGCTGGGCGCAAGCCGGCTCACCGCAGTGGCCCAGCCGATTACGCTCCTGGGCGGCGGCCTTGAAGATCAGGTGTCGCTCGACATCAACACGCAGGCGCTCGCAGCGATCTTCGACGCAGATTTCCTGGCCGTCGTCGTAGATCCGTCCGTGGCGCTGACAAAATCCTTTGGCGCAATACTGGCATTGACCGAGCAGCGGCTCGCGGCAGCGACGGAGGCGGCCGCGATGGTCGCAGTGCGTCGCCTTGTGGTACTCGCGGATCTCCACGCCAGCCCTCATTGAACTGCGCCGACCCAGACTTGACGCTGGCGCGCGTCGATATCAAGGCTAACGCTGAGCGGGATGGCGAGGCAGTGGGTCGACCCCACTGGACCGCTGGTGAGATGTGGGTGGGGAGCGGACTAGAGGCGGAGCTTGCCGTGCGATGGCTGGCGGCGGCGCTGACGACCCTCTTCGACGGCCTGCTCGCGCTCGAGCTCGAAGACCGAAATGATGTTGCTCTCGTAGACGTACCCGCACGACAGACAACTCGAGTAAACGCTGTGAGCGTCCGATTCGACGAGCATCATGCCTGAACAGCGCGGGCACTTCGACGGAGGAGTAACGGGCATCGGTCTGACTCGCTTTCCTGCTCGACCAGCGGTGCGGTCCGACTTTGTGAATATCCGCACGTACTGAGAGTTTGTGAAACGATGCACATTATCAGTCGATTCATCGACGCTTGTCAACTTTTTCACGAACTCGGCGCAGAATTCATCAGGTTGCGCAAGTAGCCCTGTGGAAACCCCGCCGGTCTCGTGCGGGTGCTGTCAACTATGACACAGTGAGGGACGGAGTGGCAGGGGCGGATATGCTCAAAGTCCAATGCGTCGTACAGCTGACCGACTCTCCGTGTTTGCCCTTGCCCTGCTCTTGCAGGCGGCCGTCAACTATCTGCTGGGGCCGCCGCCCGATGGTCGGCCGACCTGGCTCGCCTGGGCGCTGACCAAGAGCCGTCAGCTCGCATCGCTCCCACCGCGTCTGCGCGCCTTTGCCCCGTTCGCCGCGTCGTTGGCCGCGATCCGCGGCGCGGCGCTGATCGAGCAAAGCCGCCCCGGCGGCAGTGGACGCGCGGTGTCGATCCTGTTTCAGGCCGTCCTGCTTGCCGCGACGTTCGACGCCTGGCGCGGCCTACGTGCGTCGGCAGCTGTTCAACAGCGACTGGCTGAGGCTCCCGTCGACGATCTCGGCCGTCCGCTGGCCGCGCTGGACAGTGACCGCGTCGAGGCGGAGATCGGTCGTCTGGCTAACGCGCCCAGCGAGAGCATCGTCGGTCCCTGGGCCGCCTACGCCGCCTTCGACCTCTCCGGCGCTGTCGCCTATGCAGCCGTCGAATCGCTTGGCGGGCCGATGGCCGGACCCGGATCGGAGGGTCCACTGACGGGGCTGCTCGATCCCAGGCGGCGTCTGGTCTCGGTGCGCCGCGGTCGCGACGCCATCGCCGCTGCGGCGACACTGGCCGCGCGAGGCCGCTCCGACCTCCAGGCGCCCGAGTTGGAGGAGCTTGCCCTGGGCTCCGAGACGCCGATTCCCGTCACCGCGATGTCCGTGGCGCTCGATCGGCGCGTCTCCTGGAACGGCCAGGCGGTCGGTTGGCAGCGACCAGCACCGGATATCGACGATCTCAGCCGCGCCCGACGCCTGCACCTCAAGGCGCTGAGTTTACTCGCCCTGACAGCCGCCGGGGTGATTGCGCTGGGCGATCTGTTCCGCCCGCCTGATCGAACGCCAGAATCGGAGTGGAGCGAGTAACAGCGCATCAGCGATCGGTTGCTACCATTGCCCCTGTCGGATGAGCCACACCAGAGCACGGAGATCGATCATGCCGCAGTTCCCGTCCGTTGAATGGTTTGAAGCGGTGCGCGACACCGTGCAGGATGACCCGCATTGGCGTGACTTCGGGATGATGGACTGCGCCATGGGGGTCAACGTTGGCGAGACCACGATCAAGCTTGTTTTCGACGGCTACGAAATTCCTGAGATCGCCGATATCTCAACGAACGCCGACGAGGAAGACCTCGACTTCACGCTCGTGATGCCTTCAGAGCGCTGGCAGGAGATGCTGGAGAACATCCAGAGCAACGGTCAGGCCGACCTGCACCACACGCTGAACACGATTGATCTGGAAAGCCCGGAGGAGCTGGCCAAGGGTGAGGACTACACCCGCCGTGACCTCTTCTATCGCTTCAACCAGACGCTGCAGGACTTCTTCGACGCCTCCTCGACGGTCGAGACGACCTTCGTCTGACAACATCCCGTAACGACGCGCGCTGTTCCACTGTCCTTGCCTTGCGAGCAACAACCAACTCATCGCTTCCCCCTCTGGGGGAAGCTGTCGCGGAGCGACTGAAGGGGGCTTTGGGGGAACGTGCTGGCCTTGGTCTACTTGTAGCGGCGGCCGCGCTGCTGGCGGGTGCGGTCGCCCTGATACTCGTAGACCGGCACTC
>RKRS01000250.1 GCA_007571275.1 Dehalococcoidia bacterium | reverse complement strand
TTTCAGGTGTTGCCCTACACCAACGACGACCCGGTCACCGCTCGCAAGCTCGAAGACGTTGGCTGCTCAGCAGTGATGCCGCTGGGCGCGCCGATTGGGTCGGGGTTGGGCATCCGCAATCCACACAACATCCAACTGATCAAGGAGCGGGCCAGCGTGCCGGTGATTGTCGATGCCGGCGTTGGTACGGCGTCGGACGTGGCGATCGCGTTCGAGCTCGGCTGTGACGCGGTCCTGATGAACACCGCCGTCGCGCGTTCACGCGAGCCGGTACGGATGGCTCGGGCGATGAACGCCGCCGCCCGAGCCGGCCGCGACGCCTACCTCGCTGGCCGCATGCCGCGCAAATTCTATGCCGAAGCGTCGTCTCCCTCCGAGGGGATGATTTCGCCGCTCGAAACGTCCTGAGCAATCGCTGCCCACCCCGCATCAGCGCATGAGAGAAGGAGCATTGGCCATGTCTGACCTGCCGCTTTCCCAACGCCTCTGGGACGCCAACCGCGATCTGGCGGAGGCCTGCCTGGAGCATCCCTTCATCACCGGTTTGGCCGATGGCACCCTGTCCGAGTCGCGTTACGGCCTCTTCGCCCAGCAGGATCACTTCTATCTCGACGCCTACGCTCGCTCATACGCCTGGGGAGCGGCGCGAGCGCAGGACTGGGGCACGCGTCGACAGTTTGGCGCGTTGCTTTCGGGCATCCTGACCGAGGGCACGCTGCATGAGCAGACCGCGCCGTCACTCGGCGTCTCGCTCGAGGATGTCCAGCCGCTGCCGGCCGCTCGTGAGTACACCGATTTCCTCCTGGCCACTGCGTCGTTAGGGACGATTGGCGAGCACCTCGCCGCGATGGCGCCCTGCGCCAAGCTCTACGGCTGGCTCGGCGCACGCCTCGCCGATCAGCCGCACGACGAACGCTACGGCTTCTGGATCAGTATGTATGCCAGTCCGGACTACCTGGAGAAGGTGGACATCATCCAGGACATGCTGGATGAACACGGCGATGACTCCGCCTCGGAAGCGATCAAGTTTCGCACTGCGATGGAGCTTGAGTACCGCTTCTTCGACTCGGCCTGGGTGAACGGCGGCGGATGATGTCCGTGTACAAATGGTTCGCCTCACTCCTGCTGATCGCTGCGGTCGCGCTCGTCCTGAGCGCCTGCACCGAGTCTGCCGACGCTCCGCAGGCTGACTCGGTGCGTGTTGTGGAAGCCGCTGCTGAGCCGGATCCCGACGTCATCCGCATACAGCTCGACTGGCTGCCAAACACGAATCACACCGGTATCTATGTCGCGATTGCGCAGGGTTGGTACGCGGAGGAAGGGATCGAGATTGAACTATTGCCATACAGCGGCGTCGCTGGTGAGATCCTGATCGACCAGAATGTCGCCGAAGTCGCGTTCTCGTTCCCGACCTACCTACCGCTTTTCCGCGCGCAGGGGCTGGACATCGTTTCCATTGCCGCTGTACTGCAGACCAACCCGACTGAGGTCGCGGTACTCGCGGACGGCCCGATCGAGCGACCGCGTGACCTCGATGGCCAAAGCTATGGCGGCTTTGGCGGGCCGGCCGAACAACCGCAATGGGAGTGGGTCGTCCGCGCCGACGGTGGAGCAGGCGATATCTCAGGCGTGATCCTCGATACCGCTGCCTACGAGGCGCTCTATGAGGGTCGTGTGCAGGCGGTCGAACCGTTCGTCACCTGGGAAGGGATTGAAGCCAGACAGCGCGGCATCGAGCTGCGTACCTGGAAGTACACCGACTTCGGCATTCCCGATTACCCGGGCGTCGTCCTGGTGGCCGGGCGCGCGCTGGTCGACGACGACTCCGACTTGCTGACCCGTTTCCTCGCAGCCACGATCAAGGGCTACGAGTACGCCGTCTCTGAGCCCAAGAGGGCCGCGCAGATGATGATCGATATCGCTGGAGAGGATGTCTTCCCCAACCTGGAGTTGGTCTTCGAGTCAGCTCGTTTGCTTGCCGCGCAGTACTACGTCGACCCGGACGGCCGCTGGGGCTCACAGACGCTCGACCAGTGGCGGGGCTACACGGAATGGCTCTATGAGCATGATCTGCTCCTGGACGTTGACGGTGATCCACTCGAAGAGCCGCCTGACTACGACGCGTACTTCACCAACGATCTGTATGAAGCGGCGCGCGCGTCGCTCAACTAGTCACAGCGGCGCTCGTGCTCGAAGTTGAATCGGTCAGTAAGGCGTATGGACACGGCGCGGAGCGGGTCGTTGCCTTGGCGGATGTGTCACTGACCGTCACCGAGGGTGAGTTCGTCGCGCTCGTTGGGCCATCGGGCTGCGGCAAAACCACGCTGCTCAATCTCGTCGCTGGTCTGGACGGAGTGGATGCGGGACGGATCCTGGTCGACGGCGCAACGCCATCGGCGTCGGAACGGCTGACGCGCTTTGGTTACATGCCGCAGCAGGACATGTTGTTTCCCTGGCGGACGGTGTTGGAGAACGTCTCGCTGGGGCTCGAAGTGCTCGGTGTCGGGAAGCGCGAGGCTCGGCGTCGTGCGGCTGAGCTATTCCCGCAATTCGGCCTGGGCGGATTCGAGCATCGGCGACCGCACGAGTTGTCGGGTGGGATGAAGCAACGGGCGAGCTTCCTCCGCACCTATCTGCTCGGCCGACCATTCCTGCTGCTCGACGAACCGTTCGGCGCGCTGGACGCGATCACACGAGCGCAGCTGCAGAGCTGGTTGGCCGAGACCTGGAATCGGATTGGCGGCTCCGCCTTGCTGGTGACTCACGATCCACACGAGGCGGTCGCGCTCTCCGACCGTGTCTACGTGATGTCGCCGCGACCGGGTCGGATCACGAACGTTCTGGAAGTTGATCTGCCGCGTCCACGAACCGCGCGCGCAGCCGAAACCGCCGCAGCGCACCGACTCATCGATGCGCTGCGGCGCCAAACGGAAGCGATTGAGTAATTGCGTGATCGCGTGAGTCGGCGGCTGCTGAAGCGGGATCTGGTGGTCAGTATCGCTGCGCCAATGGCTCTGATGCTGTTGGCGCTGATCGTCTGGCAGAGCTATGTCTGGCTCTCCGATATTCGCCCGCAGGTACTGCCGGGACCGATTCGCATCGCACGCGAGAGCCTCGAGTCGGCTGACGCGATCTGGAATCACTCGCTGGTCACGATGTCCGAGGTTGGCGCCGGCTTCTCGATCAGCATCATCTGCGCACTGACGCTCGGGTTGTTGATCGACATGTCGACTCCGCTACGGCGAGCCGTGTATCCCCTGATCATCGCTTCGCAGACCGTCCCGATCCCTGTTGTCGCACCGTTGATGATCATCTGGTTCGGCTACGACATGTTGCCCAAAATCATCGTGGTTGGGCTGTTCACGTTTGTGCCAATCGTGCTGGGCTTTGCCGCCGGGTTAGCGTCGACGGAGCGACCGCCGATCAATCTGATGCGCACATTCGGCTCCTCGAGGTGGCAGATGTATCGCTATGTGAAAATCCCGGCTGCATTGCCCGATCTCTTCACCGGGCTGCGGATCGCGGCGATCTACGCGGTGCTTGGCGCGATCTTCGGCGAGCTCGCAGGCGCATTCGACGGTCTGGGCATCTTCCTGGAACAGTCACGACTGTCGTTCCGGACCGACCTCGTCTTCGGCGCAATTTTCGTGATCGCTCTGTTGAGCTATCTGCTGTTTTTGCTGGTCGTGCTGATCGAACGACGCGCGATTCCCTGGCATTTCCAGCAACGCGAATCATGATCCTGCACCGCCTGATGCTGATCGCTGACCAACAGGGAACGAACGGTCGCCCCTTGCCTGATGTGATCGTGCGCGCGGCCAACGGCGTTGGCGGCCGGCTGATCGTCCAGTTCCGTGAGCACGAGATGCGCGACGCCGAGTTGATCGCAGTGGTTCGCGCCGTCCAGCGTCGTATGCCGCCGCAGACGGTCCTGATCGTCAACAATCGACCTGACCTTGCGCAAGCGCTGGGTATTGGACTTCATCTTCCCGCCGCTGGGAAATCGCCTGGCCGCCGCTACCAACTGTTTGGCCGCTCCGTTCACGACGCGGCCGAAGCTGAGGTTGCGCTGGCGGACTCGGTTGACTACGCAGTGATCGGCACAATCTTCGCAACCGAGTCGCACCCTGGTCGGACCGGAGCCGGACTCGATCACCTGGCGGAGATGCGCGACCTGATGGGTGATATCGCCTGCTATGCCATTGGCGGGATGACCAGCGAGACAGCGCCGTTGGCGATCGAAGCAGGCGCCTGGGGCGTGGCGGTACGCACGGCGATTCTGTCGGCGGACGATCCGTCGGAGGCCGCCTATCAGTTGCACAGTAGGCTGCCGATATGACTACGAACGCCCCGCTGCGGACCGTGATCGAGGGACGAGCCCCGTCAAACTTCAGCTCGGTGAGACGAGCACGGGCGATGCTCAACAATGGCCCGAATGCGCTCAGCGCGATTGCGGACGACTTGCGCAGCGCTCTCCAGGACGCCGCGGATGTCCTGATCGACCGCCCATCGCGCCTGCTCTACGCCACCGACGCTTCGCTCTATGAGATGGAGCCAGTCGCAGTTGTCTTCCCACGCACGCCGGTCGATGCAGAGGCGGCGGTCGCGATTGCCCGTGCGCACGGCGTGCCGGTGCTACCTCGCGGCGGCGGGACGAGTCTGGCCGGGCAGGGGGTCAATCACGCCGTCGTGCTCGACTTCACCCGTCACATGAATGCGGTGCTTGAGATCGAGCCACAACAGCGGATCGCGCGCGTCCAGCCCGGACTCGTGTTGTCAGAGTTGAACAGGGCGGCGCGCAAATTTGGTCTGCACTATCCGATTGATCCATCGACGGCCAATCGCGCCACGATCGGCGGCGGGATCGGCAACAACTCCTGCGGGACGCACAGTGGTCTCTACGGCAAGACGGTTGACGTCGTGGAATCGCTTGACGTCATCCTCTCCGACGGTGAACAGCTGCGTTTCGATCAGGTGGATGCGCGACGCCTGCGCGCGCTGATCGACGCTGGCGGGAGAGAGGGACGCCTCTATCGCGATCTGCGAGAACTGGCCGAGCGCGAACGCAGTGAGATCGCGCAGCGCTTCCCTGACATCCCCCGTCGAGTCTCCGGCTACAACCTCGACACGTTGCTCGATCCCGACGGTGTCAACCTGTCGCAGATGGTTGTGGGCTCTGAAGGAACGTTGGCTGTCGTCACCGAGGCGACGGTGCAACTGGCCAAACTTCCCGCCCGACGAGGGATCCTGGCCGCTCACTTCCGCACACTGATCGAAGCCGCCGAGGCGACCGTCGCCGCGAATGCGCACCAGCCTGCCGCGATCGAGCTGGTCGACGACATCATCATCGAGCGCTGCCGCTCCAGCGTCGGCTATGCGCCTCTGGCCGACTTCGTGGTCGGCGAGCCGGGCGCGATCTTGCTGATCGAGTGTTTCGCCGACAGCGACGCCGAGCTTGTCGAGCAGTTGCGAGCCATCGAGTCTGAGTTGGCGTCACGAGGCATGGGATACGCCTACGTCACTGAAACGGATTCGGCAGCTCAGGCGCGGATGTGGCAGATGCGTCAGGCAGGGTTAGGGCTGCTGATGTCGATGCACGGTGATCCGAAGCCGGCTGCGTTCGTCGAAGACACGGCCGTCCCGCCCGAGCGTCTGCCCGCGTTCGTCGCGCGATTCGACGCCGCCGTGCGAGCCAAAGGCCTGCGCGCTGGCTACTACGGCCACGCCGCCGCCGGGTGCCTGCACATCCGACCGGTCGTCAATGTCAAGGATCCTGTTGGCCTTGAGCAGACCGAGGAGTTGGCTGCGGAGATTGCCGATCTGGTGGTCGAGTTCGGCGGTTCGCTGTCGGGTGAGCACGGCGATGGCATCGTGCGCGGCGCGTTCATGGAGAAGATGTTCGGGTCACAGCTCGTCGACGCGTTCCGCGAGACCAAACAGATCTTCGACCCGGACGGCTTGCTCAATCCGGGCAAGATCATCGACACGCCACCGTTCCGCGACAATCTGAGGCTGAGTCCAGAGACGATCAATCACGAGCCGCATGGCTGGCTCGATTTCAGCTCGGAGGGTGGGCTTGCGCGCGCTGTTGAGATGTGCAACGGACAGGGCGCCTGTCGCAAGTTCGACGGCGCCATGTGCCCTTCGTTCCAGGTCACGCAGGACGAAGAGCATTCAACCCGTGGCCGCGCCAATCTGCTGCGCCAGATACTGAACGGCGCGATGCCGCTTGAGGAACTCTCCGGCGACCGACTACATGAGGCGCTCGACCTCTGCGTCGAGTGCAAGGCCTGCAAAGCGGAGTGTCCCTCCGGCGTCGACTTGGCCAAGATCAAGTACGAGGTACTGGCGCATCGCCACGAGGCGCATGGCGCGCCGCTGCGTGACCGGGCTTTTGCCAATATCTCAACCCTGTTGCGACTCGGTTCATTGATGCCGAGTCTGGCGAATGCAGTGGCGTCAACGCCGCTTGCCAGGCTGGCGCTCCGAACGCTCGGCGTGCATCCGCAGCGGCCACCACCCAGGCTGGCGAGCCAGACATTTGCCCGATGGTTCCAGCGTCACGCGGCGAAGACTGCAACGCGCGGCGATGTCGTGCTGTTCGACGATACGTTCACAAACTACGTCCATCCCGAAGTCGGGATTGCAGCGACGCGTCTGATCGAGGCGCTCGGGTATCGCGTGATTCGAGTCAAGCATCGCGCCTGTTGCGGGCGACCATCGATCTCCAAGGGATGGTTGGACAACGCGCGCGAACTCGCTGAGCAAAACGTGTCGGCCTTGTTCGACTACGCCGCAGAGGGCATACCGATCATCGGGACCGAACCGTCGTGTCTGTTGACGCTGCGCGATGAATATCCGCTGCTGCTGCGCTCCGAGGCCGCTGGCGCGGTCGCGTCGCAGGCGCTGTTGCTCGATGAGTGGCTGACCACCGAGCTGGCGCGGGATGACGCGCCGCAAGTGTTCACGGGCGAGCACGGAGCATTGATGCTGCACACGCACTGTCACCAGAAGGCGCTGGCGGGACTTGATCAAACGGTCGAAGTCCTGCGACGAGCCGGCTACGAACCGCGGCCAGTCGACAGCGGCTGCTGCGGCATGGCGGGCTCATTCGGATTCGAGGCGGAACACTACGAGATCTCTCGCAGCATGGGAGAGCTGAGTCTGTTCCCGGCGTTGCGCGATTCGAGCGAGATGCCAGTGGCGATCACAGGCGTCTCGTGTCGCCAGCAGATCACTCATTTCACCGACAGACAGCCTCGCCACGTTGTGGAGTATCTGGCCAGCGCGTTGAAGTGAGTGTGGCGTATTTGGTGCCGAGGGGCAGAGTCGAACTGCCGACACCACGATTTTCAGTCGTGTGCTCTACCAACTGAGCTACCTCGGCGCGATAGCTGACCCAGCATACACCCGAAATCACGACTGGCTGGGCCTCAGTCCTGCGGCATGCCCTCAATGGTTGGCATGATCGTGCGACGCACTTGCTCGAAGACCTCTTCGATCGTGCCGCGCGCATCGATCACGTCCCAGCCGTAGCGATCAGCCATCGCCGACATCTCCCGCAACTGTTCACGCTGATGCTGCATGAAGCCGTCGTAGATGCTGCGGTCGTGCAGATAATCGCCGCCTGATTCCCAGAAGTCGAAGCCTCGCTCCAACACGCGCAGGACCAGATCCTCTGCGTCGATATCGAGGTAGACCACCTGATCCGGGATCAGGGCGAAGCCGTAGATCTGTTCCAGCCATTCCCGTGAGGCGCCGCGCACGACGGCGCGCGCCATCAGCGAGAAGATGTAGCGGTCGGCCAGCACGACCATCCCGGCCTGCAGGGCCGGCAGCATGATCCGCTCGAAGCGATCCCAGAAGTCGGTCGCATAGAACAGGTTGAGCGTGATTGGATCGAGCGTGTGGCCCGCCTTGGCCTGGTCGATGCCGGGTCCGACCAATGGGGAACGTCGTAGGCCGCTGTCGATCACGCCCCAGCCGTTGGCCTCGAGGTAGTCCTTCAGGATCGAAATGATCGTTGAGCGGCCGACTCCGTCGGTACCTTCGATGGCGATCAGGCGTCCTGGTAACCAGTCCTGCTCGATGCCGGGCGGCGGCTCACCGTAGAACTTGACTGCGGTCACAGCCCACCCCCGGCGGCCAGCGACGCAAAACCGGTCTGGATATGTGGTGGAACGTTGGAGATCTCACGTCGCGGCATGCCTTCGAGCAACGGCTCGACCAACTTCCGAACCAGGACTTGCTGGTTGACCAATGACTGCGAGGCATCGATTCGCGTGATGTCGTATTCCTCGCAGAGATCGTCATACTCGTCGAGGATTCTTCCCTGGAACAGGCGGAACGATTCCTGCACGTCTTCGGTCAGCCCGAGGTCCATGCCGGCTTCGTAGAACTTGATCTCAGCGCGCGCGGCGCCGATTCGGCGGATTGATTCCTCCAGCGTGACGTGAAAGTAGAGCGCCAGATTCGGTGGCGGCGCGAACGAGTACAAGTCTCGGACCCACTTACGATTGACTCCCCGCGCTGCGTCGCGGGCGAATGCGGTATAGACGTAGCGGTCGGCCAGGACGATCACGCCGGCCTGCAGCGCAGGCAGGATCTGCTCATGGGTGCGGCTGGCGAAATCGGCGGCATGGATCAAACTGAATGACATCGGCGTCAGCAGCTGCTTGCGCTTGCCTCGCTTGGTCGTGTCGCGGACGATCGGTGACGAATTCCACTCAGTGAAGACCGTGACATAGCCCTCGCTGCGCAACCATTTGTGCAGAAGGTCAAGCTGCGTGCTCTTGCCCGACCCGTCAATTCCCTCGACCACGATCAGGCGGCCGGGAAGCTCTGAGAAATCAGCGGATGTGGCCACCATCGTCTCCCTTCATGACGCTCGAACAAGTGCAATCCAGCCGGTGTTGCACGATACGGGCGACCAGTCAGGCACAGGTTAACGAATCGGTATGAGGACGTGAGAAAGCAATCTGTCTGCTA
>RKRS01000217.1 GCA_007571275.1 Dehalococcoidia bacterium | reverse complement strand
TGCTGCTCGGCGGACTGAGGTTGCTGAGCCTGCTGCTGCATGGCCTGCTGTTGCTGGGCCGGCTGCTGCATCGCCTGTTGCTGCTGTTGTTGCTGGGCCGGCTGCTGCGACACCGCCGGCTGGCTGTCATCATCATCGTCGCCACAACCGACTAAGGCCAAGCCAGCCGCGCCCACACCGGCGCGACCCGAAGCGCGCAACAACGCCCGCCGACTCATCTGCCTGCGCCGCAGGCGCTGCCAATAGTTTCGCTCTGTCATTGGGACCGCTCCTGGTATCTGTGCGATGAGCTCAAGATGGAGCAGTGTACCTGTCGCGCTCCCTACAGGGCACACGCCATGGCGCGCCATCCGGCAACAGAGGGCGACCGTCGTCGCCCTCTGTGATTCTGTCCCTGAACGTTGGCTGGATCAGGCCGGGTAGTCCGGATGGTTGACGTCGATCCAGGCGTCGTCGTAGCGGTGCGACGCGTGGGCAAACTGGAGGGTGTCGTCCGGACGCTGCACGTAAGGCCACCAGAGCGCCGGCGAGATCCCGTTCATCACGGCCGGCGCGAAACCGAGACCCTCGACGCCATGATCGGGGTGGGTACCCAACAGGATTCGCTGCGCCTCGTAGGCCATTTCACGCCGCTCTTCACGATCGAGCGTGACGCGCATGGTATTGGCGATGTCGGTCATCGGCTGGAAGTCGTACGACAGGTTGTTGGTCGCGCCACCGGGCGTCAGGTTCTGCAGATATGAGGTGGTGGGATCGAGATCGTCGGGTGGGTTCGTCCACTGCGGACCGCCGCCTGGGTACGTCTTCGAGACCCAGCGCTGGAGCAGGACGGTATATGGCTCGATCTGGAACTCGATCGGGATACCGAGCGCCTCCTCGTACATGTTCTTCTCGGTCTCGAGCACGCCTTGGTAGGTCTGCTCCCAAATGTCCGGCGCGTAGAGCTTCAATGTCCGATTCTTGTCGTAGCCCGAGGCGTCCAGGGCGGCGCGCGCGTCGGCGATGTCGGCGTCGCGGTCGGGGCGATAGCCAGGCGTCGAAAGCAGTTCTTCTTCAGGAATCGCCCAGTACTGGTTGAACCACGGCGTGTGCTCCTGACCACTCGGCTTGCCCGAGCCCAGGTAGACCGTATCGATCATCAGGTATCGGTCGACGGCGAGATGCAGCGCGTAGCAGAAACGGCGATCAAGGTATGGATTGCCCAAGCCGTCTTCACCCGGCCAGTCCGGGTTGTAGTTGAAGATGCCGGTGATGATCGTGAACCCGAACGCGATCTGTCCCTGCGGATGCTCGGGGAAGTCGGCGCCGATTGCTTCGGCCTGCAAGCTGGAAAGCGGGAAGCCGCCGACATCGATTTCACGCGAGCGATACGCGGCTTCAACCGCGGTCGGGTCGGTCAGATTCTCCATGTGGACGCTGTCCATGTACGGCAACATCTGACCGTCAGCGCCCACCTTCCAGTAGTGATCGTTACGCGTCATATCGATCCCGAGATCAGGGTCGTATGTCAACGGAATGTACGGACCGGTACCCGAAGAGAGCTCAACGTTGCCCGCTTCATCTCGCCAGCGATCGCCGAATTCCATAATCGCTTCCGGCGAGGTGATCCAGGAGAACGGGCGCAAGACCGGGCTGCCCAGATAGGTCGCATCGACGCCATCAGTCCTGGTGGTAAAGGTCGTCTCGTCTGGTGTTTCCATCGAGGCGGTCTTGCGGAAGGCAGAGGCGCCGAGGAAGGTGCTGTCTTCAGCGCCCGAAGAGTCGGCGGCATCGATCTGGCGCTGGAAGTTGATTTCAATGTCTTGGGCTGTCACCAGACGTCCGCCCTCAGTGGGATATTGATCCCAAAACTGCGCGCCTCGGTCAATGGAGAAGATGTAAGTCTCCGCATCGGGAGTTTCGGGCAGGGAAGCGATATCGCTCTCAAGGATGCCTTGCTCCTTGTTGCGCCAGCGGATCAGGTAGTTCATGTAGAACCCCATCCAGAACTGGGTGGGACCGAAGACGGCGCGGTGAGGGTCGAAGTAGTCGTGCGTGGCGGCCGGCGTGGAGAACCGCAACGTACCACCGCGGGTGATCGAAGTCGTCGCGGCCTGTTGCTGTTGCTGATCCTCGGCGTCGGCGACCGTTTGCTCCTGCTGATCCGCCTGAGCGGCCTGCTGCTCGGCGGACTGTGGTTGCTGGGCCTGCTGCTGCGCGGACTGTGGCTGCTGGGCCTGTTGCTGCGTCGATTGCTGCTGCGGCTGCGCGGCCGACTGCGACACCGCCGGCTGGCTGTCATCATCATCGTCGCCACAACCGACCAGCGCCAGGCCCGCCGCGCCGACCCCGGCCCGACCCGAGGCGCGCAACAGCGCCCGCCGACTCATCTGCCTGCGTCGCATGCGCTGCCAGTAGTTTCGCTCTGTCATTGGTACGCCTCCGGGTGCCTGTGGCGATACGAGAGATAGAGCGATTCTAGCGCCTATACAGAAGGTCCGCGCTACACACAACAGCGGGCGACTCCCGTCGCCCGCTGTATAACACTGGCCGTATGCCGCGATTGACTAGGCCGGATAGTCGGGGTGGTTGACGTCGATCCAGGTTTCGTCGTAGCGGTGCGACGCGTGGGCGAACTGGAGCGTGTCCTCGCTGTGGTGCACAAATGGCCACCAGAGCACCGGCGAAATGCCGTTCATCACGCCGGGAATCGTCGTAATCCCGTCCAGGCCGTGGTCGGGATGCGTGCCCAGCAGGATCCGCTGCGCCGTGTGGGACATCTCCAGCCGCGCCTCCTTGTCGAGCGTACGACGCATCGTCCGCGCAATCTCGGCCATCGGCTCGTAGTCGTAGTAGAGCGTGTTGACGGAGCCCTCGGGCGTGAAGAAATCGTTGTACGGCGCGGTCGGATCAAGCTCGGCCGGCGGGTTGCCCCATTGCGGGCCGCTACCCGGATAGGTGCCATCGACGAACCGTTGCAGGATCACGGTGTACGGCTGCACATCGAACTCGACCTCAAGGTCAAGCGCCTCACGGTACATCCCGATCTCGGTCTCGAGAACGCCGGGATAGGTGCCTTCCCAGATGTCAGGAGCGATCATCCGCAGACCGCGGCTCTTGTCGTAGCCGGACGCGTCCAGGAGCGCCCGCGCCTCGGCGATGTCCGCATCACGGTCGGGGCGATAGCCCGGCGTCTGCAACAACTCCTCCTCCGGGATCGCCCAGTACGAGCTGTACCACGGCGTGTCGTGCAGTCCGGTCGGCTTGCCCGATCCGAGATAGACCGTGTCGATCATCAGGTACGGATCGACGGCGACGTGCAGCGCCTGGGCGAAGCGTCGGTCGACCCAGGGGTTGCCCAGACCGTCCTCGCCGGGCCAGTCGGCGTTGTAGTTGGCCAGGGTGATGATCGTGAATCCGAACGCGATTTGCCCGTTGCTGTGGTCCGGGAAGTCCTCCAGGATGCCTTCGGCCTGCAGCGTCGACAACGGGAACCGACCGTTGAGAATCTCACGACCGCGATAGGCGGCCTCGATTGTCGTCGCATCCTCCATATTGGCCAGTGTCAACTCGTCGTAATAGGGCAACGGCTGGCCGTCGACACCCATTTTCCAGTAGTTGGGGTTGCGCGACATACTGATCCCGATGTCGGGGTCGTAGCTATGCGGAATGAACATCCCGGTACCCGAGGAGAGCTCGACGTTGCCCGCTTCGTCGCGCCAGCGGTCGCCGAACTCGCTAATCGCCTCAGGGCTCGTGATCCAACTGAACGGCCGCAGCGGCACACCGATCCAGGTCGCATCGGGGCCGTCGGTCCTGGCGACCCAGGTCGTCTCGTCGGGCACTTCCATCGAGGAGGTGCGGCGGAACGCGCCGGAGCCGAGAAAGGTACCGTCGTCCGCGCCAGTCGCGTCGACGGCGTCGATCTGGCGTTGATAGTTGACGTGAATGTCCTCAGCCGTCACCAGCCGTCCGCCTTCGGTTGGATACTGATCCCAGAACCGAGCCCCCTGATCGATGCTGAAGATGTAGGTCTCGTCATCAGGAATCTCGGGCAGCGAGGCGATGTCAGGCTCAGCGACGTCCTGTTCCTTGTTGCGATAGCGGATCAGGTAGTTCATGTAGAACCCCATCCAGAATTGGGTGGGGCCGAAAACGCCGCGTCCCGGATCGAAGTAATCGTGTGTCGCCGCAGGCGTCGAGAAGGTCAGCTCACCGCCGCGCACGATGCTTGATACAGCAGCTTGTTGTTCTTCAGCGTCGGCGACCGTCTGCTCCTGCTGATCGGCCTGGGCGGCCTGCTGCTCGGCGGACTGTGGTTGCTGGGCCTGCGGCTGTGCGGACTGTGGCTGCTGGGCCTGTTGCTGCGTCGATTGTTGCTGCGGCTGCGCGGTCGACTGCGACACCGCCTGCTGGCTGTCATCATCATCGCCGCAGCCAACCAGAGCCAGACCTGTCGCGCCCACCCCGGCCCGACCTGAGGCGCGCAATAGCGCGCGCCTGCTCATTTGCCTGCGCCGCATGCGCTGCCAATAGTTCCGTTCTGACATGGTGATCTCCAATTCAAGTTGCGCCATTATAAAGAGCCTGATAAGAGGATCGTGCCACTGTCGCGGTGGCCAGCGCTACGCTACGCTCATGACTCAGCAACAGCCTCAGACACCCACAGATCCGGACGCGATGCTCGCGCAGCTGCGACAGCAGGTGCGCGATGGCTGGGAGAAGGGCGCAGATTTCTTCGATCAGCGCTGGGGCGATCAGGGCGACGAGTTCCACCATGGCGTCTTCGCCCCGGCGGCCGAGCGCATGCTCGGCCTGGAGCACGGTGCGCGTGTGATCGAGTTCGCCTGCGGCAATGGCGCCTTCGCCCGTCGGCTGGGACGCCAGGGGATGCGCGTCCTGGCGACCGATCTCTCTCCCGCGTTAATCGCGCATGCGGAACGACGCACCGAAACGATCGCCGATCAGGCGATGGATGTCGCCTACCAGGTGGCGGATGCGACGATCGAACGTGAGATCGTGAACTGCGGCGGGCCGTTCGACGCCGCCGTCTGCATCATGGGCGTGATGTCCATGCCGCTACTGCGTCCGATGTTCGGCGGCGCCTGGCGGATCCTGAAGCCGCGTGGCATCTTCGTCGTTGTCACGCTGCACCCGGCCTTCGCCACGTCCGGCTACAAGTTCGCCAAGTCCGAGCAGGACGGCGAACCGCACGGACTCACCATTGAGCGCTATCTGTCGCGGTACGTGACGCATGGCGTGACCAACACCGCCCAGAAGGAACCGCAGATCTACTTCCATCGGCCACTCGGTGAATTGCTCGCTGACGCGTTCGCGGCCGGCCTCGTCCTTGACGGGATGGAGGAGCTGGCCGCGCCACAGCAGGAGATCGAACAGTCGCGTCTGATGTGGAACGTGCTACCCGAGATTCCCATGGCGATCGCGCTGCGCTTCCGCCGACCATGACCATACGGTGACTGGAGACCATCCATGATGGTGATTGGCCTGGGCGAGATCATCGTCGTTCTGTTGATTCGCCCCCTGCGCTGGCTGGTCGGGGGTCAGCGGACGCCTGTGGGCAGGACCGTCCTGCGTTTCGAGAACTGGACCCTGCACCACCTGCACGTCATGGGCGCTGAGTCGCGGATGCGTTACGAGCTGGAGATGCACGGCCAGGCCACGGGATTCCTTGCTGACGGATTGAGCGATCCAGGCTCGGCCATGCCTTCAGTCACGGTCAGCAGTACCGTTCAGCGAGTCCGTGACGAGACCGGCGCGAACCTCGAGGCGTCCCGGCGTTCATCGGAGCTGCACGGCGGCGCTGAGCTCAAGCGTGGACAGCGGCAGGTGGAATCGAAGGGCGGCGATCGCTCAGAGGACATCCACGCCGCGATGCTGCAGGCGCAGCGGGAGCAGAGCCGCCGAGCCGAGCGGGAACGACGCCACAATCTGCGTCGGCGGCGCTAGCCCGATCGGTCCCACTTGAACGTCAACAGCGCGATGCCCAGGCCGGCCACGATCCAGATCAGGAGCACGAGCGCAACCCACTCCAGCTGCCACGACTGACCTGGCTCGGCGTACTTAAACTCGTCGGGCAGGAAGACAGAGCGCAGTCCGAGCGTGAGCCACCGCAACGGAAAGATGCTGGCGAGCGTCTGCAGCCAACCGGGCATGATGTCGAAGTTGAGAAAGACGCCAGAGATAAATTGCAGGCCGATGTAGGGGAAATTGACCACCGCCGGCGATGCGCGGACGCTGGGAATGAACGACGTGATCGCAATACCCAGACCGCAACCGGCAGCGACGCCCAGGATCAGCACCCAGATCAGGGTCAGCCATTGTGTGCCCGAGGGCAGGTCGAGATCGAACGCGGCCACGCCGACGATCAACATCACGATCACCTGGGCCAGCGTGATCAGCAGGATCGCCCCGATCTGACCGGCGAAAAACGCCGCCTTGGGAACTGGCGAGCCACCCAGACGCTTGAGCCAGCCGTCTTCGCGTTGTCCGACAATCCCAATCGAGAGATTGAGGAAGGCGGTACCAAACAGCGAGGAGGCGATGATGCCGGCGGCCAGATAGTGGCTGAGCTTGACTGTGGTGCCCTCAATCGTCCAGGGAAAGACGCTGCCGAAGATGATGAACAGCATCAGCGGGAAGAGGACGAGGAAGAAGAGCACCTGCGGTTCGCGCCGAATCGCCTTGAGCGCGAGCTGCATCTGAATCCAGCTCAGCTTTAGTGTGCGTCGGAACGAGTCCGTCGGAACACGCGACCGGGCGACCTTGCCAGCAATGCTCATTCGACCGCTTCCGATGCCGCTTCAGCGGTCTCGTCCTCGCCGACCAACTCAAGGTACAGCTCCTCGAGTGAGGGTGAGCGCACCCAGAGCTCGGGCAGCTCGTCCAGCCCTGCTGCATCGGCCCACCGAATCAGCTCGCTGAGCAGGCTGGTCGGTCGGTCCGTTTCGATGGTCAGACGTCCGGACTCGGATTGCTGCCAGGCGTTGCCGCCGGGGATGGCATCCAGCTCAAGGTCAGCAGCGGGACGCCAGGAAACGCGCGTCGCGCTGCCCAGCTGACGGCGCAGATCCCAGATCGTGCCCTCAATGATCAGGCGGCCATGGGCAATCACGCCGATCTGGTCGGACAGTGCTTCCGCCTCCTCCAGGTAATGCGTCGTCATCAGAATCGTGCGCCCCTGCGCGGTCATGGAGCGCACGGTCTCCCACGCCTGTCGGCGCGCGACGGCGTCGAAGCCAGTCGTGGGCTCATCGAGAAAGAGCAGGTCCGGGTTGCCGACCACGCCCAGGGCCAGATCGAGGCGGCGTTTCATCCCGCCGGAGAACTTGGCGCCGCGCCGATCAGCATGATCCGCCAGCCCGACCAGCTCCAGCACGGCGTCGGGATCCATCGGATTGGGATAGGCCGCCGCCCAGGCGTGGACCAGCTCACGCGCCGTGAACTGATCCACGGAACCCTGCGACTGCAGGACAATGCCGATCCGCGAGCGGAAGTCCAGGCTGCGGTCTTGCGGATCCATCCCCAGCACGGAGACCTGTCCTCCGTCGGCGCGGCGGAAGCCTTCCAGAATCTCGACCAATGTCGTCTTGCCAGCCCCGTTTGGACCGAGCAGTGCGTAGACCGTGCCCGCCGGGATTTCCAGGTCGACACCGTCGAGCGCAACCACGTTGCCGTAGCGCTTCGTCACACCCTGCACCGAGATCGCGGCCGTCATGAGCATCAGGATAATCCAGCGCCTAGACTGACCACATCCGAGCAGGGCAGGAGTGCGACATGACCGCAATCAACCAGGACAAGCTCAATGAGCTCTTCGATTATGTCGAGGGCATCGTCAGTGATGAACGTGTGCCGGCCGCACAGATCGCGATTGGCCATGACGGCGCCCTGGCCGGTATGCGCACGTTCGGCGTCGCGCACCAGGGTGGATCGGTGCAGCCCGCGACCGACGACACGCTGTTCTGCATGTTCTCGTCGACCAAGGCGATTGTCGGCGTCGGCGTCTGGAAACTACTGGACGAAGGCTTGCTCGACCTGGACGAGCGAGTGGTCGACATCATTCCGGGTTGGTGCGCGGAGGGCAACGGTGAGGCCTCATACGCGGACGTGACCGTGCGCAACGTGATGCTGCACACCAGCGGATTCCCCCATGCGCCGATGAATCCGCGCCTCTGGGAGGATCGTGAAGCGCGGCTGCGTCGAATGATGGGCTGGCGGCTCAACTGGACGCCGGACACCCAGTGGGAGTATCACGCGACCTCGGCGCATTGGGTATTGGCCGAGATCATCCAGCAGAAAACGGGAGAAGATTTCCGTGATTGGCTGCGCGCGAACCTGCTCGACCCGATGCGGCTGGACAACCTGTTCGTAGGACTACCGAATGAGGAGCATGGCCGCGCGGCCTCGATCGTCTACACGGAGGAACCGCTGCCGGTTGACGGCGGCGAAGTGTTCCCCCAAACGATCCTTCACTTCAACCTCGCCTCGCAACGCCGCGCCGGCTGCCCGGGCGGCGGCGCCTTTGCCAACGCCGCCGACGTCGCGATGTTTTATCAGGGCCTGATCAAGCCCGACGACGACGGCCCGCTGGGCAGGAGCGCGATCGAGCTGGGGACGGCCGTCGGGACCAACCCTGATCGCCATACGGATCCACTCTCAGGGATTCACGTCAACCGTGCGCTGACGGTGGTCGTCGCTGGCGACGACGGGCTGACCCAGGAGCGCGGCTTTGGCGCGGGCGCATCGCCGAGCGCGTTTGGTCACGCTGGGGCCGGCGGTCAGATCGCCTGGGGCGACCCGGAGACCGGGCTCTCCGTGGGCTTCCTGACCAACGGATTCCAGCAGGACGACAACATCCACAAGCGGACGGACAGAATCGGCACCATGGCCGCCGCCTGCGTGGAGTAAGGGCTCAGGCCTCGAGCGTCTGCTGGACGCCTTGCTGAGGCTGACTGCGCGGCGCCTGGCGGAAGGTCTGCTGCGCGGCGAAGCGCGGGTACTCCGGCTTCCGGATA
>RKRS01000187.1 GCA_007571275.1 Dehalococcoidia bacterium | reverse complement strand
ATCTTGCCCCAGGAGACATCCAGCGTGCCCAGACCGAGGAAGCTGAGCGCGGCCTCGGCGAGGATGAACGCGCCAATCGTGATCGAGAAAATCACGATCAGCGGCGCCACGATGTTGGGCAGGATGTGCAGCATCATGATCCGCCCGTTGGTCGCGCCGAGCGTGCGCGCCGCTTCGACGAACGGCATCTCACGCAACGCGATCACGGCGCCACGCACGATCCGTTGGTCGGGCGCGATCGCCAGCACCGACAGCGCCAGCGTCACCCAGATCGCCGATGGCTCGGTCACCGATCGCAGCAGCAACAGCAACACGATCGGCGGGAAGGAGAGCAGGGCGTCCATCAGGCGGCTGATGACCAGGTCGATATTGCCGCCGAGTCCGCCGGCGATCAGCCCCAACGCCGTCCCGGCGACCACACCGATCAGAGTGGCGAAGAAGCCGATGTAGAGCGAGAGCCGCGCCGCCTCGGTGACGCGCGAGAACAGGTCATGACCAGCGCGGTCGGTGCCGAACCAGTGCCTGCCCGATGGTCCCTGCAGCGAAGCCGTCGTCAGCGGAGTGTTGGTACCAGTCGCGAGCAGGTCATCGACGTCGCGGATCGTACCGTCCTCATCGATCTCGATCTGCGCCGGGTCCAACTCGGCCAAATGGGTCAACACCGTGCCGTTGCTGATCATCTCCTCGACGTAGGCAAGCATCTCATCGAGCACGCCCGATTCTTCCGCCAGCGTCCCGTAGACCTCAGGAGCAAGCAGCAGCTCGCGCAGTTCGCTCTGCGAAATGTCCTCCGACTGGCCGTCGAGCACATTGGCGATCTTGTCGTCAGCGAAGTTCGCATTGGCGACCTTGAACACATCCTGGGAGTCGTATCGACCGATGCCCATCCAGCCGCCGCCCGGGCCGACCGTGCCAACGGCAATGATCGACCAGATAATGACCAACATCAGGCCTGCGGCGCCCAGCGGCTTGGTTCTGAAGAAACTCAGCAGCCCCTTGGCGATCACCGCAATCGTGCTGCGCTCTTCAACACGCAACCCCTGCGCTTGCGCGAATTCTTCGATCTGACTCGTCGGTTGTCGATCCTCACTCATGATGAGTCTCCCAGCCGGCTGCTAGTTGAACCGAATGCGCGGATCGATCACCGCGTATGAGATGTCGATGATGATGTTGACGATGATGATGAACAGCGCGAAGAAGAACACCATCGTCTGGACAACAGGCAAATCCGCCTGATTGATGCGCTGGATGAGCAGCAAGCCAATACCAGGGATATTGAAAAGCGACTCGAGAATGATGTTGCCGCCAACCAGAGCAGCAATCTGCAGACCGAGCACGCTCATCACGTTGACCAGCGCATTGCGCATGGCATGTCGGCGAATCACGGTCCGCTCGCGCAGACCCTTCGACCAGGCGGTGCGCACGTAGTCCTGACGCAACACCTCGAGCAGTTCTGACCGGGTGATGCGCATCAACCCGGCGCCGGCGGCGATGCCGCCCGCGATGGCCGGGATGGAGTACAGCGCGAGCGCTCCCGTGAAGGACGAGAACACGGAGCGCGCGTCCTCTGAGGTCAGCGGAATCGACCAGATACCGCCCTCGGAGATGCCGCCAGGCGTGACGACGAAGATCAGCATCGTCGCGATCCAGAAGGAAGGCGCAGCCAGCGCCAGGATGGCGAAGCCGCGCAATCCGTAGTCGAGCGGGCGGTCCTGCCGCATCGCAGAGAGCACGCCAACCGGCAGCGCGACGAGCAGGGCGACGATCAGCGAGTAGATGTTGAGATGCAGCGAACGGGGCAGGGCGCGCAGGAAGATGTCGAGCGAATCCTCCTGAGTCTGGAATGACGGCCGGAATTTGAGCCGCACCGTCTCCCAGAGGAAGTCGATGTACTGCGTGCCCAAGGGTTTGTCGATCCCCAGTCGGTTCCGGATGTTGGCCTCGGTGATCTTGGTCGTCGGCGTGATGATCCGGTCGGAAGGGATCTGAATCGCCTGGCCCGCTTCGAGCGGATCAGACGGTTCGATCCCACGATTCGCCGCGGTCATCGCTTCCAGGTCGCGGCTGAAGGCCGCGGCAATCCCTTCCAGGGTGTCGCCCTCCTCCGCGAACACCAGCGCCGTGGGGATCAACTGCGTATCAGCCGATAATGTCCCATCCGGATTGCTGGCGCTCCCGGTGGGGTTGACCGCCAGGATGTCGCTCGCCTCGATCCGATTGACATGGGCCAACTCGGTCAGGGTCAGGGTGTCGCGAATCGTGAGGATCGTGCCGGACTCGGCGTACGGTTTGCCCTGATACTCGGGGAAGGTCGTATCGGGATTGCGATCGATCAGCAGCTGAACGCCTTGCGCGGATTCTTCAGGCAGCGAGACCTTTTCCGCTATCGCAATCGCTTCCAGCAATTGGCCGGGAATGATCGTCACTCTGGTTCCCGGCCGTAGCTCGCCTGATGTGTCCAAATCAGGATTCTGGGACAGCAGCGCTGAGACTGAGGTGTTGTTGTCTACCGCGATCGACTCCAGTGTGTCGCCGGAGATCACACGGTGAGTGGTGTCTTCTATCTCGATGTAGCCAATGATCTCCGACTCACGTTGCTCGGCGCCCTGATTCTCCAGATTGGAGAGCTTGCGGGTGACGAAGTCGCCTGGCAGCGCGCGCAGCGCCAGGAACAGCAGGGAGATGACCAACCAGAGCGTCGGGATCACGAGGATCAAGCGTTGGATGAGATATCGCTGCATCGCTGCTCCTGATCAGTTGGGAAGCGCACTCGCATCTGCGCGAGGCGCTTCCGCGATCTGTTCACCTATCAGGCTGGATAGTCGGGATGCTCGGTGTCCAGCCACGTGCCAACGTGGTTGTGGCCGGCATGAGCGAACTGGAAGGTGTCCTCGTGCGGGTGATAGTAAGGCCACCCGACCGAGTGGGAGACCGGGTTCATCACGCCGATCGAGGGAGAGATCCCGTCCCAGCCGTGATCAGGATGGACGCCCATCATGATCTGGACGACCTCATCAGACATGATCTTCTTTTCCTCGAGGTCGAGCGTGACTTTCATCTCTTCCGCGATCTCGGTGACGCGGGGATGCTCGTAGTGGTAGAGGTTCGACGAGCCGCCTGGCACACGGCCATTCAGCCAGGAAGTGGTCGGGTCAAGGTCGGACGGCGGGTTCGTCCAGCTGGGGCCGTCGCCGGGATAGGTGCCTTCAACCAGGCGCTGCAAAATCACCGTGTACGGTTGCAGGTCGATGTTGACCGGAACGCCCAACGCCGATTCGTACATCCCCTGGATCGTTTCAACGATGCCCGGGTAGCGCTGTTCCCAGACGTCGGGCTCGATGATGTAGAGCTCGCGGCCCGAGTCGCGGAAACCGGTGGCGTCGACCAGTTCGTTGGCCAGCTGCAGTTCAGCGTCGCGGTCCGGGCGGTAACCGGGCCAGGTGATCAGATCAGACTCATCCGGCGCCCAGAAGGCGGAGAACCACGGCGTCTCCGGCAGGGACGAAACCTTGGCCGAACCGAGATAGACGGTGTCGATCATCAGGTAGCGGTCCGTCGCCACGTGGAACGCAGCCCACATCCGCCGATCGAGCCACGGGTTGCCGAGGCCGTCCTCGCCCGGCCAGTCGGGATTGAAATTGCTGCGACACTGGATCGTGAAGCCGCCCGCAGTGGTGTAGCGGTTTAGCTCCGGGAAGTCACTGACCAGGGCGTCGACCAACGCGATATCGAGGCCGACCCCGTCAATCTCCTTGGTGCGCATCGCGGTGTCCTGTGCCGTCGGATCCCACAGCTCGAGATACTCGAAGCGATCGAGGTAGGGCAGCTGCTGGCCCCACTGGTCGTACTTCCAGTAATCGGGGTTGCGATTGACGATCAGGCGGTCCGTCGGCTCGAAGTATTCGGCGATGAACGGACCCGAACCGGCAACGCGTAGCACGGTCTGCTCGTCACGCCAGACATCGCTCTGGTAGCCCCACTCGTCGATCCCTTCCGGCGCTGCGATCCAGCCGAATGGGTTGAGCACCGACGCGGAGAGGAAGGTCGAATCGACCCCGTCCGACTTGAGCGTGAGGGTGCGGTCGTCGATCACGTCAGTGGAAGCGATCTTGCGCCAGCTCGAGGAGGAGAGGAAGGTTGAGTCTTCCGAGCCTGTCGAGTCGAAGGCGTTGACCTGGCGCTCGATGTTGTAATCGATGTCCGCCGCGGTCACGGCGCGTCCGCCTTCGGTTGGGAATTGGTCATGCCAGCGGGCACCGTCGGCGACCGTGAAGATGTACGTCTCGCCGTCCGGGATCTCGGGCAGCTCGGCGAGATCGGAGTCCATGATCGCCTGCTCTTTATTCGCCCAGCGAATGATGTAGTTGTAGAGCCAGCCGTGCATGAACTGAGTAGGACCGAAGACGCCGCGGTGCGGGTCCCAGTAGTCGTGGGTACTGACCGGCCCGGCGAAACGCAGCGTGCCGCCATGCTTCGGCTGCGACTCGGCAACGGCGACCGCCTGTTGCTGCGCCTGCTGCTGCTCGGCCGGCGTGGACTCCTGCTGGGCAGCCTGCTGCGCCTGCTGATCCGCATCGTCCTGTTGCTGTTGCGCCTGGGCCGGCTGCGCCGATTGCTGCTGTTGCTGTTGCGCCTGGGCCGGCTGCGCCGATTGCTGCTGTTGCCGTTGCGCCTGGGCCGGCTGCTGCGACACCGCCTGCTGGCCGTCATCGTCGTCGCCACAGCCAACCAGCGCCAGACCCGCCGCGCCGACCCCGGCGCGACCTGAGGCGCGCAAGAGCGACCGCCGCGTCATGCGGTTGCGCTTGAGTCGCTGCCAGTAGTTTCGCTCAGTCATTTCCATCTCCATCAAGTCCATTCAGAGGCTGCAACTTGGCAGAGTGTAAGCGAATTGACAGCGAGAGTGTCAATCCCGCAACAAGAGAGGCAGCCCGAGCCATGCTGCGCCGCCGATCTGGCGATCAGCGGCGCTGTCGGCAGAAGGGTCGGTTAGGCCGGGTAATCCTCGTGAGCGGTGTCGAGCCACAATTCCTCGACGACCTTGTGGCCCTGGTGCGCGAACTGGTAACCGTCGGGGATCACGTGGTACCACGGCCAGGACGCCTCATTCGAGACCGGGTTCATCACGCCCAGTCCCGGCGAGAGCGATTCCCAACCCCAGTCGGGGTGGATGCCCAGTTGGAGCTGGACCATCTCACGCGACAGTTCGCCCTTGGCTTCGAGGTCGAGCGTGATCTTCATCTCCTCGGCGATCTCGGTCACGCGCGGGTTCTCGTAGCTGTAGAAGTTGGCTGAGCCGCCGGGTACACGTCCGTTGAGCCAGTAGCTGGTCGGATCGAGGTCCGACGGCGGGTTGGTCCAGCAGGGAATCTGGCCGGTCGAGGTGCCGTCGACCAGGCGCTGGAGGAGGATCGTGTACGGGTCGATGCTGATCTGGATGCCGACGCCCAGCGCAGACTCGTACATGTTCTTGGCGGTCTCGACGATGCCGGGGTAGCGCTGCTCCCAGACGTCAGGGGCGAAGAGATAGATCGAACGCCCGCTGTCGCGGAAGCCGCTGGCGTCCATCAGCTCGTTAGCTTCCTGCAGATCGGCCTCATGATCGGCGCGGAAGCCGGGGATCTGGGTCATTTCTTCCTGGCTGGGCGACCAGAAGGTCGAGAACCAGGGGATCTCTTCCAGCACCGACGGCTTGGCCGAGCCCAGGTAGACCGTGTCGATCATCAGGTAACGGTCGGTGGCCAGGTGGAAGGCTGCCGCCACGCGACGATCGAGCCAGGGGTTGCCCTCGCCGTCCTCACCCGGCCAGTCAGGGTTGTAGTTCGTGCGAATCATGATCGTGAACCCCCCCCCCACCGTGTTGCGCTGCATCTGGGGGAAGTCATTGAGCAGTGACTCGACGCGGCTGATGTTCAGCCATGCGCCGTCTAGCTCCTTGGAGCGGACGGCGGTCTCGATCGCTGTTTCATCGAACAGGTTGTAGTACTCCATCCGGTCGACGTAGGGCAGCTGCCGACCCCACTCGTCGTCCTTCCAGTAGTTCGGGTTGCGATTGGCGACGAAGACTTCGGTCGGCTCATAACTCTCCGCGATGAACGGCCCGGAACCGGCGACGCGCAGGGTTGTCGGGTCGTCGCGCCAGACGTCTGACTCAGTACCCCACTCGCGGATGCCCTCCGGCGCCGCCATCCAGCCGAACGGTCGGAGGAAGGTAGCCGAGAGGTAGGTGGAGTCAATGCCGTCGGAGGTCGTGCGCAGGGTCAAGTCATCAACTGCTTCGACCGAGGCGATCTTGCGCCAGCTGGAGAGACCGAGGAAGGAACCATCCTCAGCGCCGGTCGAGTCAACCCCGGCCGTGTTGCGGTCGACGTTGACGACGATGTCCTCGGCCGTGATGTTGCGCCCGCCCTCGGTCGGGTAGGAGTCGTGCCAGGCCGCCCTGGGGTTGATCGAGAAGATGTAGGTCGTCTCGTCAGGGATTTCCGGCAGCGCCGCGATGTCCGCCTCCATCTCCGCCTTTTCCTTGTTCTTCCAGCGGATCAGGTTGTTGTAGAGCATCGAGTGCATGAACTGGGTCGGACCGAACACGCCGCGGTGCGGGTCCCAGTAGTCGTGCGTCTCGATTGTCGAGGCACGCTTCATCGTGCCGCCGTACTGCGGAGCGTCGGCGGGCGGACCGGCCTGCACCTGCTGCTGGTCCTCAGCGTCGGCGACGGTTTGTTCCTGCTGATCGGTCTGCTGCGCCTGCGCGTCGGCGTCGGCCTGCTGCTGTTGCGGCTGATCCTGCTGCTGCATCGCCTGCGTCTGTTGCTGCGACTGATCCTGCTGCTGCATCGCCTGTTGGGGCTGCTGCTGTTGCTGCTGCGTCGTCGTGACCGACTGCTGGGCGTCGTCATCATCGCCACAACCGACCAGCGCCAAGCCCGCCGCACCGACGCCGGCCCGACCCGAGGCGCGCAGCAACGCGCGCCGACTCATCTGCTGGCGCCGCATGCGCTGCCAATAGTTTCGCTCTGTCATGATGGTTCCTCCTGCAAATCTGCCGACCGGGTACAGGTTGGAAAAGTGTATCGCGCGATACGTTTACGGACTAATTGACCAAACAGGGAGGCGACACATGTGCCGCCTCCCTGTTTGGTTGCTGGTTCGATGGCCCAGGTCTGCGCGAAATCAGGCCGGGTAGTCCGGATGGTTGACGTCGACCCAGGTTTCGTCGTACCGGTGACTAGCGTGAGCGAACTGCAGCGTGTCGTCCGTACGGTGGACAAACGGCCACCAGATCGCCGGTGAAATGCCGTTCATCACGGCCGGGCTGTTGGCGACGCCATCGAGTCCGTAATCAGGGTGCGTGCCCAGCAGAATCCGCTGCGCCTCGTGCGCCAGTTCCTGCCGCTTCTCCTGATCCAGCGTGGTCTGCATCGTCTCGGCGATCTCGGTCATGCGCGGATGCTCATAGGCGAGATTGTTCGTGCTGCCGCCCGGCACATAGTTGTTGTTGTAGGACGTCGTCGGGTCGAGATCGGAGGGTGGGTTCGTCCACTGCGGCCCCTGACCTGGGTAGGTGCCCTCGATCCAACGCTGCAGGATCACCGTGTAGGGCTGGACGTCAAAGTTGACATCGAGATCAAGCGCCTCGCGGTACATGCCGACCTCGGTCTCGAGAATGCCAGGGTAGGTGCCTTCCCAGATATCAGGCGCGATCAGGGTCAGGCCGCGGCTGCGGTCGTAACCCGAAGCGTCGAACAACGCTCGCGCCTCGGCGATATCCGCCTCGCGGTCGGGGCGGAAGCCCGGCGTCTGCAACAGCTCTTCCTCGGGAATCGCCCAGTAGGAGTTGTACCAGGGCGTCTCGCCCATGCCCGACGGCTTGCCGGAACCGAGATAGACCGTGTCGATCATCAGATAGCGGTCGACCGCGACGTGCATCGCCTGGGTGAAGCGTCGGTCGATCCAGGGATTGCCGAGTCCGTCTTCGCCGGGGTAGTCCGCGTTGAAGTTGGCGCCGCCCGTAATGATCGTGAATCCGAACGCGATCTGCCCCTGTCCGTGGTCGGGGAAGTCGTTGAGCACGGACTCCGCCTGCACGGTCGAGAGCGGGAAGCCGCCGACGAAAATTTCGCGTCCGCGATAGGCCGCCTCAACCGCCGTGGGGTCAGTCAGATTCGACAGCGTGACCGTGTCGTAGTAGGGCAGCGGCTGGCCGTCCACGCCCATCTTCCAGTAGCCGTCGTTGCGAATCATGTCGATCCCGATATCGGGGTCGAACGTCTGCGGAATGAACATCCCGGTGCCCGAGGAGAGCTCGACGTTCGATGGCTCATCGCGCCAGCGGTCGCCGAACTCGACGATCGCCTCAGGGCTGGTAATCCAGCTGAAGGGACGCAGCGGCACGCCCAGCCAGGTCGCGTCGGGACCATCTGTCCTGGCCACGAACGTGGTCTCGTCGGGCACGTCCATCGAGGCCGTCTTGCGGAACGAGGAAGCGCCGAGGAAGGTGCCGTCCTCGGAGCCAGTGGCGTCGACCGCGTCGATCTGGCGCTGATAGTTGGCGCGAATGTCATCCGCAACGACCAGGCGTCCACCCTCGGTCGGGTATCGGTCCCAGAACCGCGCCCCTTGATCGATGCGGAAAATGTACGTCTCCTCATCGGGAGTTTCGGGCAACGAGGCGACGTCCGGCTCCATGACGCCCTGTTCCTTGTTACGCCAGCGGATCAGGTAATTCATGTAGAACCCCATCCAGAATTGGGTGGGGCCGAAGACGCCGCGATGGGGATCGAAGTAGTCGTGAGTGGCGGCCGGCGTGGAGAAGCGCAGGTCGCCGCCGCGCACGACTTGCGAGACCGCAGCGGCTTGTTGTTGCTGTTCCTCAGCATCGGCGACCGTTTGCTCCTGCTGATCCGCCTGAGCGGCCTGCTGCTCGGCGGACTGAGGTTGCTGAGCCTGCTGCTGCATGGCCTGCTGTTGCTGGGCCGGCTGCTGCATCGCCTGTTGCTGCTGTTGTTGCTGGGCC
>RKRS01000055.1 GCA_007571275.1 Dehalococcoidia bacterium | reverse complement strand
GTCACTTCGACGAAGACGTCGTAGTTGTGCCCGTGAATCGGTTCGAGTTCGTCAGCGAACGTCGCGAAATGACCAGCGGCGAATCGCAGACGCTGACGTTCGACCGTTACCGAGTGCGCAGGCAACGAAGTTGGCATGGATGCAGCCTACCCTGCGTCGATGAAGCTGCCACCGCCCTATGTAATCGCCAACTGGTTATGGGCCTGGCGGCCCATCATCTTTCTCGGCGTCCTGACCTGTGGTTCCTACGGACTGGTGCTCTACGGATTTGGAATCATCACCGGTCCGATCCAGGAGGATGAAGGTTGGTCCTCAGCAGCCGTCAACGCGGCGTTCATGGGCTCATACCTGCTCGGCGCTGCCGCATCTCTTGTCTCAGGGCGCATCCTCGACGCCTTCGGTCCACGGCCGGTGCTCTGGACCGGACTGATCGTCGGGACTGTCTTCCTGATGGCCGCTTCGTATTCCGAGAACATCTGGTTGTTCATCGTCCTCTGGACCCTCGGCGGCGCCGTCACGATCGCCGGACTCTTCTACAACGTCACGATGCCGATCTCGGCGCGCCTCTACCCCGAGCGCCAGACTGCCGCCATGACTGTGCTCGTCACGACCGGTGGTTTTTCCTCAGTCATCTTCATGCCGCTCACCGGCCTGTTCACCGACGAGTTCGGCTGGCGCTGGGCGGTCCGTATCCTTCTCGTCCTGGCCGCCTTCATTTCCTTGCCGGCAGTGCTGACAGTGCGCCGCCTGCCACCACTCCCCCCGCCATCGACGTTCGCTGGCACAGGATCTCCCTCCGACCAGTACGGTTACTCCAATGTCCGCGACGCGCTGCGCTCGCGCGAAGTACAGCTGATGCTGTTGATGGTCGTGGCTAGCTCATTTGGGCTCGGCGCGTTGCTCAATCACTTCGTACCCGCCGCGACCGCTGCCGGACTCTCGCTCACCGCCAGCGCTGCCCTGACCGGCTTGCGTGGATTTCTCTCACTGCCGGGCCGCGCATTGATCGGGCCGATGGCCGCATTACTCGGACTGCGGCCGGCGTTAGGCGTCGGCTACGCCGTCATGCTGCTCGGGACGCTCGCCCTCCTTGCCGCCGGGCCCGTGTGGTGGATCTATCTCTCGGCGGTGATCGCTGGTCTGGTCTGGGGACAAACCATGCCGCTACAGGGACTGATCGCTTCGGATGTCTTCGGCTTGCGACGGCTCGGCACCCTGATGGCTATGCAGACATCCATGGGCAACGTCGCGCTTGCGATTGGCCCATTCGCGGCCGGCGTCCTGCTCGATGCCGTTCACGACGACTATCGGCCGGTGCTGATCGCGATCGCCGCGGTGAACGCGATCACGCTGGGCTTGCTGATTCTGATGGCCAGGGCGCATCGCAAGCCGCTGAAACGATTGGTCGCTAGGCTGTTTGTTAGTCGAACTGCCCCGCAGAAACGAGAAGCAGGCGCAGATATGTATCGACCACCTGGAACAGGACATGGTTCGTGGGACGACTCGATGGAAAAGTAGCGCTCGTGACCGGCGCGGCACGCGGAATTGGCAAGGGCATTGCCACGGAACTGGCCAGAGAAGGGGCGGACATCGTCATCTGCGATGTGCTGATCGATGCAGCCTCCAGCACCGCCAGCGAGCTGCAGAACGATCACGGCGTCAGCACGCTGGCTCTGGAGATGGACGTCACCAGCGAAGATTCGATCTCGACCAACGTTGAGCGCGCGATCTCCGAGATGGGCCAGATCAACATCCTCGTCAACAACGCCGGCGTGCCGCCCGACAACTTCGGCGTCGACGAGACCGAAGCCGACTGGGACCGCTGCTACGAGGTCAATCTCAAGGGCATCTGGAAGGTCACCTCTGCCGTCGCGCCGCACTTCAAGGAGCAGGGCGGCGGCAAGATCGTCAACATCGCCTCGATCGCCGGTCGATTGGGCGGCGGCATGGCGTCCTACTCCGCATCCAAGGCGGGCGCGATCAGCATCACACAGTCCCAGGCCGCCGAACTGGGCCGCTTCAACGTCAACGTCAACGCGATCTGTCCGGGTTTGCTCTGGACCGACCTCTGGCGCCAGATTGAGGGCATGTTCGCCGGCGACCACACCGAGGAAGTCGTCGACCGCCGTGAGCGCTTTGAGGCGGTGATCGACGCCAACATGCCGCTCCAGCGCGAGCAGACGCCCGAGGACATCGGCAAGGCTGTCGCCTTCTTCGCTTCCGACGACGCCAAGAACATCACTGGTCAGGCGCTCAATGTCGACGGCGGCATGAGAATGAACTGAGCCACGACCCAGCGAATCTGTTCGCTGACTCAACCAGTACCGATCAGGAGGCCAACATGACCGATGAACTGCTCTATGACGTCCAGGATCACATCGCGGTGATCACCCTCAACCGTCCGGAGAAGCTGAACGCCTTCTCCAACGAAATGCTCGATGCCTGGCAGGAGTCGATCACTCGCCCCTCCGTCGACCAGAACGTGCGGGTCATCATCATCACTGGCGAAGGTCGCGGTTTCTGCTCCGGCGCCGACGTTAGCCGTGAGCGGGCCGGCGCCGACGTGCTCGGCGGCGACCCCAACGCGCCGGCCGCCAACCGCAACTCGCTACGCAACTCCGTCCAGCGCGTCCCCCGCGCCCTGTTCAACTG
>RKRS01000239.1 GCA_007571275.1 Dehalococcoidia bacterium | reverse complement strand
CGAGGCATTCTCTACAAGGAAGTCTGGCCCGGCAACCTGGAAGCGCTCTGGGTGTTCCAGGAGAGCCTGACGGACTCGATCGCGCGTGGACCGCTTGATCCATCCGGTATGGAAGTGTTTTCGGCGTCGTTGGCCGCTGCCGAAACCAATCAGCAGCGCTACGAAGTGTTGCTCGCGCAGATGCAGGAGTCGGATGATCTGTTCAACTATCTCGCTGCTGATCGCCTGATGGACAATTGGGACGGCATCGTCGCCTGGTATTGCGTGCCCGAGTGCGGTAATCACAACTTCTTCTGGTATCAGGACGGCCTGTCCGGTCGCTACACGCTGATCCCCTGGGACCTGGAACACACCTGGCGCTCACCAAGCCCGATCAGAGCCGCGTACCGCATGCCCGACTGGGATGATCTGCATCGCAGCTGCCGGATTCGCCAGGTATTCCTGGACATCGATGCGCGGGCGCCGCATTGTGATCCGCTGCTCTACGCGATGGTCACGCTCGGCTGGGAGCGCTACATCGAGGCCTCGCGCCAGCTGATGCGAGAGACGATCTCGCTGGAGATCATGCGCGAACGGGTCGACCTCCTGGCGGAACTCCTCGAAGAGCACGTGCGCAACGACAGCAAGGGTCCCGGTTACTTCAGATGGCAGGCTGCGGTAAAGCGTCTGCAGGCAGAAATTGACGAGCGCTGGGAGTATATTGACGCGAAAATTGAGGCTTGGGACGACTCCGGGAAGGCGCCTGGTGAGGGCTGAGTGATGGCTGACCTCATTCTGCGCGGCGGCGCGGTGGTCGATGGAAGCGGCGCGCCCGCGTTCCGCGCCGATGTGGCGATCGACGGCGAGCGAATCAGCGCCGTCGGTGATCTGTCGGGCATGTCGGCGGCGAGAGAGGTGAATGCCGTCGGCCTGACGGTCGCGCCGGGTCTGATCGATACCCATGCCCATTCTGATGGCGTGTTGCTACGCGATCCGATCCATGCGCACGGTCTGCTACAGGGCGTGACGACTGAGTTCATTACCCAAGACGGACTCTCGTATGCGCTGTTGTCGAGCGAGAACTTGAACTCGTACGGACGCTACATCGCCGGATTGTACGGACCGCCGCCGACCGATCTTGATATGTCCACGATGCATGCGTTTCGCTCGCACTACGACGGCAAGGGCTGTAACGTCGCCGTCCAGGCGCCGCACGGTCCTGTGCGCCTGGAGAGCGTCGGCTTCCAGGATGTGCCGCTCGAGGGCGCAAGCCTGGCGCAGGCGGAACGGATGGTCGCCGAGGCGATGGAACAGGGCGCGACCGGCTTCTCCACCGGCCTGTCTTACTACCCCAACTCCTATTCGAACACTGATGAGCTGGTAGCGCTGAACCAGGTGGTGGCCGCGTACGACGGCGTGTACGTGACCCACATTCGCAACCACAACGACGACCGCGCGCCCGACGGTTCGGGCATCGTCGAGGCGATGAACATTGGTCGTCGCAGTGGGGTCAAGGTGCATATCTCGCACTATCGGACGCATCCCACGAGCGCCGGGCAGGTCGACGAGCTGATGGCCGAGGTCGATCAGGCCAAGGCGGACGGGGTCGATGTCACGCTCGAGTGCTATCCGTACTCAGCCGCCGCTACGGTGCCCGGCTACTTCCTGCGCGGTGAGTGTCATGTCGGCGGGATCGACCGCCTGCTTGAACGACTCGGCGATCCGTCCTGGCGCGATCGGTTGGTCGATTCGCTGGAGAACCTCTTCCCCGGCCGTAGCGACAGCGCGACCTGGACCTGGATCGGCGCCGAGCGCCTGAAGCATCTGGAGGGCATGTCCTTCGCTGACGCCGCGGCGCAGATGGGCGCGTCAGTCTCTGAGATGACACTGTCTGTGATGCGCGAGTCAGGTCTGCACTGCGGATTCCGAGACGGATTGCCAGCCAGCGCTTCGCTGGTCAGGCAGGTCGAAGCAGACGTGATGGCGCTGCTCTCGCGTGATGATTACATGGTCGGCTCGGATGGCATCCCGTTCGACGAGGGCGTCCCACATCCGCGTGCGTACGGTACCTTCCCGCGCATTCTCGGCAGGTTGCGACGTCGTACCGGTGTGTCGCTCGAGCATCTGGTACGCGGCATGACTTCGTTGCCCGCGACTCGGTTCGGGCTAACCGACCGTGGCGTAGTCGCCGAGGGATACTTCGCCGACCTGGTCGTGTTCGATGATGAGGCAGTGACGGATACGGCCGACTTCAACGATCCGCGAACGCCGCCAGCCGGGATTCCGTACGTATTCGTCAATGGTCAGCTGGCCGTCGATCGTGGTCGTCCGACCGGCGTGTTGGCGGGACGTTCGATCCCCTGACTTATTCGACCACGCCATCGAGCATCAGCTGCTGGAATTCCGCCTCGCTGTAGCCGCAGAGCTCGCGGTAGACGTATGCGGAATCCTCGCCCAACAGCGGCGAGCGGCGCGGTGGCGGTGGCGGCGTGTCGCTGAGCCGCCAGGCCGGGCTTTCGTAGGACAGCTCGCCGATCACCGGATGTTCACTGCGCCACCAGTGATTGCGATGCGCCAGTTGCGGATCCTCGTGCGCGTCCCGCACTGTTGAGGCGCGATGGGCTGGTACGCCGACCGCCTGGAGCTGCTGCTCGATCTCGTCGACGGTTCGCTGCGCGGTCCAGGCCGCGAGCGCTGCATCGATCTGATCCTGCGCTGCGAATCGTCCCGCGACCTCGCACAAATCCGCCGACTCCAGCCAATCGTTGCGCTGCATCGCCTGGGCCAGGCAGCGCCATTGCTCGTCCGAGGTCACGGCAATTGCGATCCAGCGGTCGCCGCCGATGTGGTCATCGGCGCATGGATAGACGCCATGTGGCGCGTATCGCAGATCGCGGTTACCCAGCGGTTGAGCGACGCGGCCAGTGTTGGCGGCATCGATCACGCCCGCATCGAGCACCAGCGTCGATGCTTCGAATTGCGACATATCGATGTACTGACCCTCACCGGTGCGCCGTCGATGATCGAGCGCGGCGAGGATGCCGATGATCGCCACATGCGTGGCGACCCAGTCGGTGTAGGCGACGCCGGTACCGACTGGCGGTCGATCTGGCCAGCCAGTCACGGCAGTCACGCCGGCGGTGGCCTGCAACGTCAGGCCGAAGCCGCGGAACTTGGCGTGCGGCCCGGTCTGCCCCTCCATCGACATCGAGCACATGATGATGTCTGGTTTGATCTTGCGGACCTGCTCGTAGCTCAGGCCAATGCGACTCATGAACCCGGGCGCAAACGACTCGGTCACGATGTCAGCGCTGGTGATCAGGCGCCTGGCGACCTCGGCGCCACGTGGGTGGGCGAGATTGATGGCGACCGATCGCTTGCCGCGATTGAACTTGGCGAAATACGCGGAGGCGTCCAGCGTGCGGTCTCCGCTCGGACGCGGGCCGCCCGAGCGGAAAGTATCGGGCCGATGCGACGACTCCACGCGGATCACTTCAGCGCCGTGAAACGCCATTTGCATGGTCGCGTTCGGTCCAACGCCGACCCAGGCGAAGTCGGCGATGCGCACGCCGTCAAATATCTGAGCTCCGGCAGTCTCGCTGCTCATTGTTGGAATCGAACCTAGCGTCGCTGGTACTGAGGAGCGCGACGTTCGACGAAGGAGCGTGCGCCCTCACGCGCATCGAGCGAGTTACGCAGCCAGGACTGAGTGAGCTCCTCCAGCTGCGCCTGTTGCGTGGCGTCGTTGTTCAGCGCTGCGTAGATCGCGCGCTTGGTCATCGCTGACGCCCATGGCGCGTTCGAGGCCAGACGGTCGGCCAGCGCCAACGCCTCGGTCATCAGTTCGTCGTGCGGCACGACTCGGTTGGCAATACCGAACTCGAGCGCGCGGTCGGCGTCAATTGGATCGGCGGTCCAGAACAGCTCCAGCGCCCGCGAGTGTCCGACCAGGCGGGTCAGTGTCCATGACGCGGCCCAGTCGGGACCCAGTCCGATGCGGATGAAGGCCGGGTGGAATCGGGCGCGGTCGGACATCAGGCGAATGTCACAGGCCAGCGCGATGGCGAAGCCCGCCCCCGCCGCCGCTCCATTGACGGCGGCGATGACCGGGATCTCGAGCTGTTGCAGCTCGGCCGCGAATCCATAGCGCAACTCCGTCGAGCCGAGTCCCGGCTGCGACTCCTCTGCGACCCGCTCCTCGCGGTTGGACAGGTCTGCGCCAGAGCAGAAGCCACGACCCGCTCCGGTGATGACGAGCGCGCGCGCATCCGGATCATCGCTGAGGTCGGCGACCAACTCGCGCAATCCCGTTCGGATCCGCGGCGACAATGCATTGAGCTTTTCCGGGCGGTTCAGCGTCGCGACGATCACGCCGTTGGCGCGTCGCTCGATCAGCAAGTGATCATCTGTCATGGTCAGCCTCCTGAGTGTCAGGTATTGCCGTGAGTGCTGGCAGGATCTGGTTGTTGTGTTGCCCCAGCGTGGGAGCGGGCCCTGACCGCCAGGGCGTCGCCGACATCTTCAACGGCGCGCCCGGGACGCGGAGGCGACCGAGCGCCGGATCGTCGACCTCGGTGAAGAACGCGCGCGCCGCCAGTTGGGGACTGTCGACGATGTCCTGCATGGTGTTGACCGGGCAGATCATGACGTTGAAGCCTTGTCCCGATTCATACAATGCCTGCGCATCTCGGGCGCGGAAGAAGGCTTCGATTTCCGCTTCCAGTTCGCTGATTTCCTCGTCCGTGGGCAGGTTGTCGCCGGCGATGGCAACGCCCGCCCAGCGCTGCGCGTCGAACTGCGGATCGGCGCCCTCAGCGGTCATCCACTGATGCAGGCGGATCATCGAGGCAGGCACGCGGACGAAGGCGACATAGCCATTGGCGCAGGGATAGATAATCCTGGTGGCGCGGTTGGCGAAGGCGCGCGCGCCGCCGGCGCGTTCGGTGATGATCCCGTCCATCTCCCAGTAGAGACGGGCATTGCCCAGCGTGTTGGCCATCGCCGCCTGCATGGATACGTCGATGCGCTGGCCGCGGCCGGTCAGGTGTCGCGCATGGAGCGCCAGCATCGCCGCCGATCCGGCGTTCAGCGCCGTGATGTTGTAGGCCTGCTCCACCGACGGTCTCAGCGGCGCGCGATCCGGGTCGCCGCAGAGTGAACTCAGGCCGCCGGAAACATGGCCGATCAGGTCGGAAGCGGCCCACATCGACTTCGGTCCGGTCTGACCAAACGGGGTGATCGAGACATAGATCAGTTGCGGCACGCGCTCATGCAGATCGTCGTAGTCGAGCCCGCGAGAAGCCATCACGCCTGGCGCGTCGGATTCGAACAGGAAATCGGCGGTCTCACAGAGCAACCGCAGACGTTCGCGGTCAGCCTCATCTTCGAGATCGAGTGTGACCGACTGTTTGCCGGCGTTCATCTGGGCCCAGTACAGGGATGACGCGCCGTCGCCGCGCAGCATCGGCCCGCGCCGACGCGTCGGATGGCCGTTGGGTGGTTCCACGCGAATGACTTCCGCGCCGAGCCCGGCCAGGACCATGGTCGCCAACCCGCCGATCTCAGCCGTGAGATCGATGACGCGGTAGGGCGAGAGCGCAGTGTTCACACGATATAGGCTAACACTAGGGGTATGCTGGTAGGCCACTAAGGCGCTGTAGAGAGGACATACATTAGGTGCCCATCCACAATCGTTGGCTCCTCGCATTGTTCTGCGCGGCAATCGCCATCAGCACGATGATTGTTGCTGCGCGTGTCTCTGCAGAGTGGCGCATGCGCCTGTACGTTTTGGGACAGTGGTTGGAATGGAGTAGAAGAATTCCTTGGAATACCAATTGTTGATCTTGAAGTGCATAGGCAGTGTTGGGCGTCATGATGCTACCTCGCATATTCCGACGCCGACTGCGTAACTGGCCGCTTCAGCCGCAGACAATTGTACCGATTGGTTATAGCGAACCGGCTTCCCGAGAACGTGATCGAGTGTTCTCCGCCCGCTTGATTGCCATGATTACATTCGCGGGGATGGTCGGATCCTGGATCTATCCTGCATTGTTTTTTGGGGCAGCCAACGCATCCTGGATCGGCCTGCTGATGGGTTGGTTTCTGTATCGAACCACGCGCCGGTGGATCATCATCGTGCTGTGCGGACTGTTGACCATCTGGCCCTACTATCCCTTCCTGCTGTTCGATAGCGACTGGTCGCCCTGGTGGGGAAGGTCGGGGGACTGACCGCCGCCGGCGCGTCCCGTTCCGTTTGCTTCCTGTAAAGGGAGGCGCCCAGGCAGCGCGATCCGCTTCGGCTGCTGTACATTGAGTGTTTGGCAGCATCTTCGGAGCGCATCGGAGCGCGGTATGGAACAGCGGGTTGTGCGGGCAGCGATCATCAATGTCACGGGCTACGTCGGGGCCGAGCTGGCGCGTCTGTTGGCGCAACATCCGGCCGTTGAGATCGCCTGCGTAACGGGCCGTTCCGAGGTCGGCAAGCGTCTGCCTGAGGTCTTCCCACATTTGTGGTCTGTCGATCTGCCCATCGTGGCCGATGTTGATCAAGGGGTCGACGTGATCTTCTCGGCGCTGCCCCACGCGGCGGCGGCCGAGCGACTCGCCCCGTACGTGGAGCAAGGCATGCCGGTGATTGACGCATCGGCAGATTTCCGCCTCTACGACGAGGAAACCTACGAGCGCTGGTACGGCGAGCACCCGACCCCCGAACTGCTGGCAGCGTCGGTCTACGGCTTGCCGGAGCTGCACCGCGACGCGATCACGGAGTCGCGTCTGGTCGGCGTGCCCGGCTGCTACCCGACCTCGGCGATCCTGGCGCTCGCGCCACTGGCGGCGCAGGGCTGGCTGGACGGTCGCACGGTGGTGGACGCCAAGTCCGGCGTTTCCGGAGCTGGCCGCGCGCTGAAGCTGACCTCGCACTTCTCGGAGGTCGACTCCAACTTCTCCGCCTACGGACTGTCCGGACATCGACATCATCCGGAAATGGTTCAGGAGCTGTCGGCGTTGCAGCACGCCAGCGACGGCGATGCGCAGCTGGGCGTCACTTTTGTTCCGCACCTGGTGCCGATGACTCGCGGGATTCTGGCGACCTGCTATCCGTCTCTGCGAGATGGGGCGTTGTCGGGCAGCGCGGAAGAGCGTATCGAGGCGCTGCGCGAGCTCTACCGCTCCTGGTACGCCGATGCGCCGTTCGTGCATGTATCCGATTCGCCACCGTCGACGAAGCAGACGCTCGGCGCGAATACCTGCATCGTCTATCCGACCGTCGATCCGCTCAGCGGCGAGGTGACGGTGATCAGCGCGATCGACAACCTGGTCAAGGGCGCAGCCGGCGGCGCCGTGCAATGCTTCAACCTCATGTTCGGCATCCCTGAAGAGGTCGGCCTGAGCAAGATCGGAGTTTACCCGTGAGCCAGAGCATTCATGCCGCATTGTCCGCCGACCCCAACGCTGACGGGGCCGTGACCAGAGCGCAGGGCTTTTCCGCCTGCGGCTTTACCGCGGGAATCAAGGAGTCGGGACTGCCCGATCTGGCTTTGTTGATCTCGGATCGGCCAGCGACTGCTGCGGCTGTCTATACACAAAACCAGAGCACAGCCGCGCCGGTGCATATCAGCAAAGCGCATAGCGCGAATGGAGCGTTGCGCGCGGCGATTGTCAATTCGGGCAACGCCAACTGCGCGACCGGCGATCAGGGTCTCGCCGACGCGCGTGAGATGACGCAACTGACCGCTTCGCTGCTGGGTTGCGAGCCCGATGATGTGTTCGTCAACTCGACCGGGATCATTGGTCACTACCTGCCGATGGCGCTGTTGCGAGCGGCAATTCCTCAGTTGTCGCCGACCAGCGACGGCGGAGCTGACTTCGCTCGCTCGATCATGACGACCGACACGTTCCAGAAAGAGGCTGTCGCGACGTTTGAGGCCAACGGGATCACCTATACCATCGGCGGCTGTGCCAAGGGCGCCGGCATGATTCATCCGGATATGGCCACGCTGCTTGCCTTCTTCACCACCGACGCGCCGATCTCGGCGGATGTGCTCGACGCCAGCTTCCGCTACGCCATGGATCGTTCGTTCAACATGGTCACCATCGACGGCGACACATCGACGAATGATTCGTCAGTGATCCTGGCCAACGGCGCAGCCGGCGGGGAATCTCTGGGCGGTGAAGCGCTCGACGCGTTCACAGCGGCATTACTGGAAGTTGCAACCACGCTCGCGAAGATGATGGCCCGCGACGGTGAAGGCGCGACCAAGCGGATATCGATGACCGTCTCTGGCGCGAACACGTGGGAAGACGCGCGCGACGTCGCACGCACGATTGTTGTCTCGCCCCTGCTCAAGGCGGCGCTGAGCAAGTACGACCCGAACTGGGGTCGCATCTTGATGGCCGCCGGGCGCGCAGGCGTGCCCTACGACCTCGACCAGGTACGCATCTGGATTGCTGATCTGTGCGTCTTCGACGGCACGGCGACGAATGTGCCCGAGGAAGAGGCCTCGGCCAAGACACAGGGCGAAGAGGTGTTCCTGAGAATGGATCTGGGCCAGGGCGATGCGGAAGCGACCGCCTGGGGCTGCGATCTGACGGAGGAATATGTCCGCTTCAACGCCGACTACGTGACCTAGCTGGCGTCAACGTCAGCGCTCGGGTCCTACTGCAGCGGCAATGGCGGCTGCCACCACGACGGTTTGTCGCTGAGCTCGATCTTCGCGATCCACTTGACCCAGTGGTAGCCCCGTCGACCGGGCGCGACCAGGCGCAGTGGATAACCGTGTCCTGAGGAGAGTGGCTCGCCTGCCACGTACGTCGCCAGCAAGAGCCGATCGGCCTCGTCCAGCGGGAAGCGGCGGTTGAAGCCGGTGACTGAATGGATCACGACGCTCTCAGCCGCTTCGTCTAGCGAGGCCTGGGCGAGCAGATCGGACAGGCGCACGCCGCCCCAGTCCTGCACCGTGCACCAGCCGCCGGTGCAGTCCAGAGTCCTCCGCAAGCCCTCGCTTCCCAGCCATGACCGATTCTCGAGAACGAGGCCGCGCGGGCAGCTCACCAGAC
>RKRS01000057.1 GCA_007571275.1 Dehalococcoidia bacterium | reverse complement strand
CGCCTAGCGGGCTGCCAGGACGGCCATTTGGGTGAACATGAAGAAGGGCGACGCCGACTCCGCCCAGGTGGCCCAGCCCTTGGAGAGTCGTTGTAACTCGTCCTGATCGGCGAGGCCGTACTCCAACGCCTGATCGGCGACGCTGGAGTAGAGGATGCGCTGAGCCCAGGTCCGCCCCCAGATCCTCGCCTCTTCGCCGTCCATCGCGACCACGTTCGGATGCAGCTCGATCTCGGCAAAGCCCGCGGCTCTCACCCATGTCGGCAAGACTCGGCCAGCGTCGGGTTCGGCCTGATTGCGGTACGCCACCTCGTGATACAGGCGATTCCATTCAGGGAACTCGGGGAACTTCGGGTGCGGCGACATGGTCGCGTAGTCGGCGTCGCGGACAGCGAGCAGCCCGCCTGGTTTGAGCACACGACGCATCTCTCCGAGCGCCCGCGCCGGATCGGTCAGATGTTGGAGCAGCTGGTTGGCATAAACGACGTCGAACTCGGCGTCGGGAACGTCGAGTGTGTAGATATCTCCGGCGATGAACGTCGCGTTCCCGACGTCCACTGCTGAAACGTGCGCTCGCGCATGTTCAAGGACGGCTGGCGCTGCATCCAGCCCGACCACCGGCGCGGGCGATACCGCCTTGGCCAACCCGGCCGTGATCGTGCCTGGCCCGCATCCGGCGTCCAGGAGCCGCATCCCTGGTTTTAGCCGTGGCAACAGGAACCAGGCCTCGACCTCGGCGCGACGGCGAGCGTGTGACTGCACCACCGACTCATGATGGCCGTGCGTGTAGCGATCCTGCGGCGGTTCACGCATCAGCGAATCCATCGACGTATCTGCGCAACGCATCGACGGCGCGTTGGGATAGTGGCAATTCCCTGGCCGCGGCTTGGCCGCGCGACGACATCTTGCGCCAGGTCCGGCCCAACGCTCGGCGCAGTTGTCGATCATCAAGGTCATCGAGGAGTGGCTCAAGTTGGGTGTCGAGAAAGACGATTGAGAGCGCGTCCTCCAGCGTTTGCGCGTCCGCGTCGCCGGCTTGCAACAGATCGGCTTTGGCGATCAGCGCCGCGACCCGCTCGACCGAATGCCGCGGATAACCGCAGCCTTCGAGAATCGCGGCGGCGAGCTCGGCGTGGACTGCATGTAAGGCTCTGCGCCAGCGCAGATAGGCGCTGCGTCCGGCCGGAAAGCTCGAACGCGGCACCATCCAACGCCGAATGTGATGCGCCCGGGCCGCCAGCTGCAGCTCCTCCGACACCGACGGGTTCAGCTCCAACACCCAGCGGGTCATCATCTCCGCGTGGGTCTGCTCCTTCGGTCGTAGTGCGCCGTCGATCTCCAACGTGAACGGATCGTCGGCATTGGCTGCGTCGATGGCGGCGATGGCGCGTTCGAATCGTTCCCGATCAGCGATTCCTGACACTGAAGCCCGACCTCCTGTCGGACTCAGCCTATCGCCGCTTCGGTTTGGCTTCAGTCTGGCCTCGCCGAGACCCACTCCGAGGCAAACGAGTCGCAGACATCGACCGCTCGGGCGAACGAGACGCCCGGTCGTGACCTCATGTATTGGATCAGCCGCTCCAGCATCGCCACCCGCCCCGGCCGTCCGATGATGTACGGATGCATCGTCAGCGTGAAGACGCCACCGCGCCGACGCAGCTCATCGAACGCCGCTTTCCAGGTCGATTCGACCTGCTCGGGCGCGGCCATCAGGCGACGACCATCGGTGGGCGCGAAGACGAAGTAGGGATAGTCGTCCAGCGCCCAGTGGATCGGAAGCTCGACCATCGACGATTCGCCGGCTGCGACCCAGTAGGGCGCGTCGGAGCCCATCAGCGACGAGTCATAACGAAAGCCGCGTTCCCACATCAGTTGCAGGGAGACATCGCTCAACTCCCACGATGGGGAGCGGTAGCCAGCCGGAGCGTCGCCGACGATGCCCCGCAGAATCTCGCTGCCCTTGTCGAGCGCCTCAGCCTCTTCGTCTGCCGACAGTGTCGCCGGAGGCTCGTGCAGGTATCCGTGGTGGCCGATCTCGTGGCCGGCCGCGGCGATCCGCTCGACCATCGCTGGCGCCCGTTCGGCCACCCAGCCAGGAATGTAGAACGAGGCTGGCGCATTGGCCCGCGCCAGCGCCGTCAGGATGTGCGGCACGGCGACCGTTGGACCGTAATCGCCAAACGAGCGCGCCGATGGTCGATGCTCCACGCGCGGATCACGATTGATCATGCCCGATGAGCCATCGACGTCGAAGGACAGCACGACCGTGCACTCGCCAGCGCCCTCGTCGGTATCGGGAGACCAGAGCGCCGCGCCACAGGCGGGACAGAAACGCCTGTCGCCGTCCCAGCCACAGAATGAGCAGTGACGGTTCACGATCTCGGCTTCCTCTGCCACATACCCCTCAGTGATGAGATCTTCTGCGCAGTAACGGGGGCAACCACGTGGGTTGCCCCCATCCCTGGATGACTGCGCTTCAGGCGAGAGCGCTGGAAGATCTAGGCGAAGTCCGTGATCGTGACAAAGCCCATCGTCTGGAATGTGGTCATCGAGTCCACCACCGCAGGAACCTGGTCGAGCGAGATGGTCTCGGTGACGATCGTCTCCGGATGCAGCTTGCCCGAAGCGACCATGTTCAGCATCGACGGGTAGTTCTGGTTGGGCAGCCCCAGCGAGCCGCGGAACTCGATCTCCGACATCGTGATCAGATCAATCGGTAGACCAACCTCGCCCGCCTCCTCGGCTGAGGTGATCCCGATCTGCACGTGCACGCCGCCCTTGCGCAGCGAGTTGACGGAGTTGAGCATCGTCGCGCGGATGCCGAGCGCGTCAACGGAGACGTTCGCGCCGCCGTCGGTGATTTCCCGGACTCGCATGGGGACGTCCGTCTCCAGCGCATTGATCGTTTCCACCGCGCCTTCAGTCCGCGCCTTCGAGAGCTTGCCCTCTTCGAGGTCAACGGCGATCACCTGCGCGCCCAGCGCCGCAGCGACCTGCACCGCTGAGAGACCGATCCCGCCGCAGCCATTGACCACGACCCAGTCGCCGCCGGCGACCTCGCCACGGTCGGCGACGCCGTGGTATGAGGTCATGAATCGGCAACCCATCGCTGCGCCGGCCTCGAACGAGACGTTGTCGGGTAGCGGGATGGCATTGAAATCGGCGTTGAAGATCGCTGCCTTCTGGGCAAATCCGCCCGCGAATCCAGCCTGGTTGTCACAGATGTTGGGCAGCCCCGAGCGACACAGATTGCAGTTCCCGCAGCCGTTGTGGAATGGCGTCAACACGCGCATGCCGGGTCGAATGTGCTCGACGTCGGCCCCGACCGCTTCCACAGTGCCCGCCCACTCATGTCCCAACACGACCGGGATCGGCAACTCGAAGCCGACCCAGGAGAGATCGCCCTGCCAGAGGTGCCAGTCGGAGCGGCAGACGCCACACGCTTCAACCCGTACCAGCGCGTCCTTTGGTCCGATCACCGGGTCGGGAAACTCGCGCACGACCAGTGGCTCGCGGACGGCTTCCATCACGACAGCTTTCATTGCGGTGCTCCTTACTAGCTCGCATTCGCTCGAATCTGACCCAGAAGCTAACAAATTCAGACTACTCAGGAGAGTCTGGCGCAAGCCCGACAATGCCGATCGATTCTGGCTGAAGCAATTGCAGCGCGCCGACGCTGACCGATTCTGAGATCGCATAGACGTTGAGTCCGGCCCGATAGTTGATGCTGCGTCGGATCTCGGAGATCGGCAGCGCCAGGATGGCAGGGTCATGGACGAACCCGATGCTGACGCCGTCGTCCGAGCGCCAGGTCGTGATCTCAGCTTCGTCAGCCTGATCGTGCAAGGCGGAAACCAGCGCCGCTTCGCTGGACACATCCCGCGTGACGCGCGAGTCCGCGGCGATCTGCGAGATTGCCCAGGCGGTGATCTCGCCAAGCGCGGCACGCTGCGCTTCACGCGCGCGCTCACGCGGCAGTGGGATCACGTACCGCCGGCTGCGCTCGACCTCCTGCCAGGTGAAGCGGAAGGTCCAGCTGAATGTTCGTGTCTGGCCGTGCGAATCAAGCAGCGGCGTCACAGGTACTGGCAGGCCACGCTCAAGGCCGACCGCCTCCGCAATCTGAACCAGCTCGCCAGCCAAAAATCCCAGCAGCGGATCATCAGAATCAGTCATCACTCCACCCGATTATCTTTCCCAGAGCTCCCCCTTTGGGGGATCTGCCCCCTGCCTACGCAGGGGCAGGCTCCGGCAGGCTTTCCACGCAGCAGCCCCTCAGTCGCTGCGCGACAGCTCCCCCAAAGGGGGAGCGTTGGTGGACTAGCGGAAGATTGGATCGCGCTTCTCGAAGAATGCCGCGATACCTTCCTTCGCCTCGGGACGCCGCGCGGCGTCACAGATCGCTCGCGTCTCCCACTCCATCTGCGATTCCAGACCCTCATTCCACGACTGGTGATAGAGACGCTTGGCCGCGCCGATTGATTCGGTCGGCCCGGCCGCCAGCTGCGCGGCCAGCGCCTGCGCCTCCGACTGCAACTCGTCATCCGCGACGACTCGGTTGATCATCCCCCAATCCAGCGCCTCCTGCGCCGAGAGCATCCGATTGGTCAGACACAACTCGAGCGCCCGCCTGAGCCCAACCAGGCGTGGCAGGAAGTAGGTTGACGAACCGTCAGGCGTCAGGCCGATCCGCGAGTACGCCATCGTGAAGCGCGCCGACTCACCCGCCAGAGCGAGATCGCCAATCAACGCCAGACTCATCCCCGCGCCGGCGCAGGTGCCGTTGATCGCCGTGATCAACGGCGCATCCATTCGCGTGAAGCGTGAGGCGGCCGCGTGCAGGTAGGTCGTCATCTCCTTGACGAAGGTGGCCATCTCGGGGCCAGCCGGCGGAAAGCCCCTGAGGTCGGCGCCGGTGCAGAAGAACCGACCCGAACCGCGAAACACCACCGCGCGGACGTCGGGGTCGTCGTCGACGCGGATTGAGGCGTCCATCAGCTCCTGGCACATTTCCATCGACAGTGAATTCGCCGCCTCGGGCCGTTCAATCGTGATCGTCGCCACGCCGTCCGAGAGTTCATATCCCAGCGTGTTGTATTCCGTCATTGAGTCACTCCTTCGTTCGTGTTGACGCCAGTGAGTCGTATCATTCGCAGGCTACCGTCAGTCCAGGAGAACTCCGATGACCACACCAGCCGTGCAGACAGTCAGCATCCCCACCGCCGATGGCGACCTCTCGGCGGCGCTGGCGCTGCCGACGGCGCTGGATGCTCCCTGCCCGGGCGTCCTGGTGTTGCACGAGTTGTTTGGTCTGAACAACGACATTCGCCGCATCGCCCGACGCTTCGCCGACAACGGATACGTCGCGCTCGCCCCGGATCTCTACTCCGTCGGACCTCGCCTCAGACCGGTATGCATCCGCCGCACGATGCAAGCCCTGCGTAGCGGCAGCGGACGCGCGTTCGACGACATCGAAGCAGCGAGGGCATGGCTGGCGGCGCGAGATGACGTCGACGAATCGCGTCTGGCTGTCGCCGGATTCTGTCTCGGTGGCGGCTTTGCCCTTCTCCACGCGGCGAGAGCGCCGCTCGGCGTCGCGGCCGACTTCTACGGCGCCGTGCCGCGCGATCCCGAGACGCTCGACGGTATCTGTCCGGTCTTCGCCGCCTACGGAGAGCGGGATCGTGTCTTTGCCGGCCAGGCGCCGCGTCTGGAGGGGCACCTGGATCAGCTTGGTGTCGAGCATCAGATCACGGTCTATCCCGATGCCGGACACTCGTTCATGAGTCAGTATCACGGACTGCGTGGATTCCTCATCCGCCACGCGCGAATGTCGGTTGGTTATCACCACGAGTCAGCCGAAGACGCCTGGCGGACGATGCTCGAGTTCTTTGCGCGAAACCTACGGCCCGCGCCTGACGTCTGAGGCGCGCGTGGCGTTGGGAAGCCCCCTCTGCCGGAGCCGGCCCCTGCGTAGGCAGGGGGGGCATCTCCCCAGCGGAGGAGATTGGGGAAGAAGCCACGGCGTCTGCCGCCCGCAAAGCGCTCCCCCATTGGGGGAGCTGTCACGGAGTGACTGAGGGGGCTGCTGGTCGTAGCGACTCAACCGCATAACCTGAACCGAGCCCGTCATAGAGCCGGGCACATAGAAAGAGCAGGCCGTATGTTCAATCTGACCAGACCACAGATCGCCATCGGTGGCGTCTCGGGGCGCGCCGTAGCGACCACCGCAGCGATCGCCGTGTTGGTTGCCGTCGGGACGCTGCTTGGTCCCATGTTGATCGGCTCCGCTGACGCCCAGGAACCCGAGCTGTACGACGTATCCGACGCCACTGCCGAGCCCGACACGACAATCCTGTCCGTGCAGGGCAGCGCTACCCGCAACCTCAAGTACAACCTCACCGTCGGCCGCTTCACGGTCAGCGTCCTGCGCGATTCCGTGCTCAGCGCCGTCAACGTCGGCAATACCGCTACCCAGGCGATCGCCGACGCCGTCGGCACAACGTGCAGCAACCAGGCGCCGCAAAACTTCGATATCAACAGTGCCGACACCTGCGTCTCACCGCAGGGGCTACAAACCACGCAGATTCGCATCTACGAGGAGTACAGCTGGACCGAGCAGGGGCGTACCTCACAGGGATTCCGCTACGAGAACGGTCTCAGCATCGCTGTGCGCGGCACCGCCTTCGCCGGCGGGTTGATTGACATGGTCGTCAAGGCTGGCGGCGACCACGTGCGCTTTGACGGGATCGACTTCGTCGCCTCGAACCGGGCCCGTGTACAGGATCGCGCGTTGCTTGCCGCCATCGACGACGCCAACGCCACTGCCGACTCGATTGCTGATCACATGGGCTATGAGATCGTTCGCATCGTCGAGATCAACCCGCTCAGCACTGGCGCCTTCGCCTCCTACAGAGCCGAGGAGACAGCGGTAGCGATGTCGGACAGCGCCGAATACGTCCCCACCCCGGTCTTCGGCGGTAATGACACCGTCACCGCAACCATCACCATCATCTACGAGCTGCGTAAGCTCCCCGACGAGGAGTGAGAACAGTCCCCGGCAATCTCCCTCGTCCCCCTGTGACCGGAGCGCACGGTCGCTTCCCTCCTTGTGGGGAGCGCGTAGTGCATTCTTCTCGCTTCCCCCTCTGGGGGAAGCTGTCACGGAGTGACTGAAGGGGGCTGCTCCCACTCAGCCCGCGGCGGCTTCGGCTTCCTGACGCACCTTCTGCGCGACGTGCTCGGGCACCTGATCGTAGCGCTCGAACTGCCAGGCGAACGTGCCTCGACCACCAGTCATCGACCGCAGATCCGTCGCATAATGGAGGAACTCCGCCATCGGCCCTTCGGCGATCACCACCGATGAACCAGGCGGCTCGTCCGACGGCTCCATGCCAAGCACCCGCGCGCGGCGCGAGTTGAGGTCGCTGATGATGTCGCCTGTCGAAGACTCCGGCGCCGTGATCCGCAGCGAGTGGATTGGCTCAAGCAGGATCGGTCGAGCTGTTGAGACGCTCTCCTTGAGCGCCTGCGAGGCGGCCAGCTTGAACGCCATTTCCGACGAGTCCACGTCGTGGTGCTTGCCGTCGTAGAGCGTGACGCGTAGATCGGTCAGCGGGAAGGCGCCGCGCGGCAGCGACTCGACCACACCCTTCTCGACCGCCGGAATGTAGTTGCGCGGCACCGCGCCGCCGACGATTTCATCGGCGAATTCGAAACCCGCGCCACGCGGCTGCGGCTCGACGCGCAGCGCCACGCGCGCATACTGTCCGCTGCCGCCGGTCTGCTTCTTGTGCAGATATTCCGCCTGTCCGACGCCGGTGACCGTTTCGCGGTAGGGCACGCGACGATCCTTGATTTCGACCTCCACGTGGAACTTGCTCGCCAGCCGTCCGGCTGACAACTGCACGTGAGACTCGCTCAGCCCACTCAGGATCGTCTCGCCCGAGTCGCGGTCGCGCTCGATCTGTAGCGTCGGATCGCCTTCAACCAGTCGCGCCAGAGACGGCCCCAGCTTGTCCACGTCGGCCTTGGTCTTGGGTTCGACCGCAGCGGCGAAGATCGGCGCCGGCATTTCGGGCGCGGGAATCAGCAGATCCGATCCTTTCTCGCGCAGCGTGTTGAAGGTCGTCGTGTGTTGCAGCTTGGTCACCACGCCGATGTCCCCAACCGACAACTCGCTGACCGCCGATAGTGTCTTGCCGCTCGCTCTCGACAGATTCGCCAACCGTTCATCGTTGCCCGTCTGCGCATTGTCGAGGTGCGCGTCGCTGTTGATCGATCCCGACACCACCCGCAGGTAGGACAGTCGGCCAACGAACTCGTCCGCGGTGGTCTTGAACACGAACGCGCCCGCCGCGCCATTGACGTCGATGCCGTCGGCGATCGCCGGCGCCTCCGATGGTTCTGGCAAGACCTCATCAATCAGGCGCAGTAACTCCTGTGAACCGACGCCGGCCACGGCGGACATCGGCAACACCGGCGCGAGCGAGCCAGCCAGCATTGCGGTCTTCATACCCGACCGCAGATCGTCCTCCTCGATCTCCTCATCCTCCAGGTACAGCATCATCAGGTCTTCGTCGGCATCGACAATCTGCTCAATCAACCCGTCACGACCATCAGCCTCAACATCCGCGAGTACGTCGATCAGCGCGCTGAAGGACGATTCAGCGTCGTTCGGCAGAAACAGCGGCTGGCACTCGGAACCCAGCACTGACTGCACCGAATCCAACGCTTCCTCGAAGGACGAGTTGTCGCGGTCCAGTCGCGAGATCACGACCAGACGAGGAATGCCGCGCTTGCCCGCCATCCGCCACACCGTCTCGGTCCCTACCTGCACGCCCGCTGACGCGTCGACCACCACAATCACCGCGTCCACCACTGCCAGCGAAGCGACGACCTCCCCGATGAAGTCGGCATAACCTGGGGTGTCGAGCAGATTGATGCGCACGCCCGCGTGTTCCAGCGAAACCAGCGAGGCCGAGATCGACATCCCGCGCTGTTGTTCCTCGGCGTCGTAGTCCGAGATCGTATTGCCTTCCTCCACCCGACCCAGCCGCGTGGTCAATCCGGTCGCAAAGGCCAGCGCCGCCGTGGCC
>RKRS01000277.1 GCA_007571275.1 Dehalococcoidia bacterium | reverse complement strand
CATCGAGTGACCGACGCCGAGCACGTCGCGCAGGTTGCGCTGCTCCAGCCGCGCGTTCAGGTCGGCGGCCATCTCGCGCCAGCTTGCCGCTGCGGGAGTCGGGGGCGCCTGAGACGCGCCGTGTCCGCGCATGTCGAGCGCGAAGATGCGCCAGTCGTCGGGCAGCAGGCGCGCGACGTCATCCCACGTCCGCGCGTGGAAGCCGGTGGCGTGCACGAGCACTGCCGTCCGCGCTGGCTCACCCGCTGCGGACCATTCCCAGACTCGCAGGGCGTATCCACGCACCACGTCGGTCGAGGCCGTCGGCATCGGACGCGTCATCAGTCGCCCTAGGTCCGACGTCGCAGTGCGCCGCGGCCGTCTCCGAACGGATCGTCACGCCATTCCAGCGCAACCTTGAGCCCCTTCTCACGGGAGATACGGGAGAATTCGCCGATCGATGGAGCTTCATGCCAAATCGCGTCAAACTCCGCGCCTTCCGCCGCCGCCGTGCGCAAGCCCATGATCTCGAACCAGCGATTGGCCGAGTGCTTGTGCACGGTCAGCCCGTCCAGCGGCAGATTGGCGATCCGTTGGCAGTAGGCCATCGTCTCTTCGTCCAGCACTTCCTCCGGATAGGCGCGGTTGATCATCCCAATCCGTTCCGCTTCGAGACCATCCACCGTGTCGCCGCTGAACAGCAGCTCTTTGGTCTTGAGCAGGCCGATCTTGATCGGCCACATACCGAGCGTCGGTGGAATTCCGAGCGCGCGGCCGGCCGGGTGTCCGAAGCGCGCTGTCTCGGACGCAAAGACGAGGTCGCAGGCGCCGATCATTTCGCCGCCTCCGGCCAGGCACCAGCCGTGCACCTGCGCGATGATCGGCTTGCGATACGACCACATCCAGAGCCAGCGCTCAACCGAGACGCGCAGACCTTCGCGGTCGAGGGCGATCCGCGACTCACCGAGTTCCCAGGCCTGATCGCCGCTGCGCTGGTTCGGCCGCCAGGTCAGCGCCCCGCGCTCGGGCGAGAGGTCGTAGCCCGCACAGAAGGCGCGTCCCGCGCCCTTCAGCCGAATCACGCGCACCGCGTCGCCGGGATTGAGCTCGCGCAGCGCCGCCTCCAGATCATTACGTAACCCGCCCGAGATCGCGTTCAACTTCTCCGGTCGGTTCAGGGTGATCGTTGCCACCGGGCCATCGATATCGACCACCACATTCTCATAGTCAGTCATGTCCAGCTCCTTCGCCGTCGATCGGCACGGGGAATCAAGCGAATGTTACTCGGCGGCGGCATCTCGCTCTCGCTGCTGAGCTTCGTAGGCTGCCCGACGCCGCGCCATCTCAGCGCGAAAGCGTTCGTTCTCCCGTTCGGCTCGACGAGCATTGCCCCGCACAGCGGCGCGTCGGCGATTACGTCGTCGCTGCTCCGCCTCTCGCCGACGCCGATGCGCCTGGATAATCATCTCTTGTTGTTGCTCGTCGACCGGCGTGGCCGGTCGATACAAGTCCTCAGGTGTGGGCTCGAGCGGATTCTCCAGCCGTTTGAGCAGCAGATCATAGGCCGCCTTGAGTCGCGCAAACTGCTCGGCTGCATCGGTCGCATCCGACACATCCGGATGTACACGCTTTGCCTGGCGTCGAAACGCCTTACGAATCTCATCCTCACTCGCGCCTGGAGCGATGCCGAGCAGCTCGTTGGGATCGTATGCCGTCGACATCAGTCGGCTGCCCCGCGCAGCCGCAGCGCATATTCCGACACCCGCGCTCCCAACTTGCGCGCCTGCTCCCGATCGAGGTCCGTCACCTTGCGCACCGCCGTCGCGCCGTAGTAGCTGCCCGAGTGATTCATGGTCGAGCTCCACGGCAGCCCGACGATTAGCATTCCATGCCCAATCAGCAGATGCACCAACTGCAACAGCGTCGCCTCCAGCCCGCCCGACGGACTCCAGCCTGCGCTAAACGCCGCCGCTGGCTTGCCGGCCAACTCGCCCGACTCCCAGAGATCGCCGGTGTAGTCCCACCAGTGCTTCAGCCGACCCGTGATGCCGGTCCAGTTCGGGCTGCCGAGGATGAGCGCGTCGCACGCGATCAACTCATCCTTGTCAGCGACGTCCAGCGGCCGATCCCATACTTGGATTCCCTCGACGGACCTTGCGCCTTCCAGGATCGACCCTGCCAGCTCCGCGACCAATCCCTGTGAGTCGTAGATCACTAACACGACCGCCTGACTCGAATGACCCTCCGTCACAGGTTGGTCTCGAACCAGGCCGCCTGGCCGGGCATCTCTTCCACTCCCACACGAAGCCGAGCCAGCCCCGATGGGCCGCTGACGCTGAGCGACTCAATCAACCGCCCGGCGATGTACTGCGATAGTCGTTCGGCCGTGCTGTTATCAATCGGCAGCGCCGCCACGTCATGCTTCGGCAACCGATATGAAAGCTCGTCGCGGTATCGGATCACGTAATGAGTGTCATCGTCGGTGATCGTCAGCGTCCGTGAGTCCATCTGCAGCAGAAACTTGTGGTCGAGCGTTTCGCAGACCTCGCGTGTCAGCCGTTTGAGCAAAGAGAAATCGATCACCCACGACTCATCGGTCAGGGAGCCAGTCACTTCGACGAAGACGTCGTAGTTGTGCCCGTGAATCGGTTCGAGTTCGTCAGCGAACGTCGCGAAATGACCAGCGGCGAATCGCAGACGCTGACGT
>RKRS01000083.1 GCA_007571275.1 Dehalococcoidia bacterium | reverse complement strand
GTTGATTCCGACGGCCACGCGCATCGCCGAGCAGATCGCCGTGAACAGTCCGCAGGCGATCCGTCTGACCAAGGAGCTGGCGCGCCGAGGCCGCGATATGTCACTGGCTGACGGTTTGCGCCTCTATCAGGAGTATCAACGGCTGGCCTTCAGCTCGGACGATGCGCGCGAAGGCACGCGAGCGTTCGCGGAACGCCGCGACCCACAGTATCGGGGCTGAAATCTGTAGGGTTGATCTCAACGCATCCATAATTGCTGACTCTCAGAGAGTTGAACAGGAGTACGCTATGCCGCTCAATGCCGATGATCGTTCGGAGATCATGCTGCTCGCCGGGCGATATAGTCAGTCGCTGGATCTGGGAGACGCGGATGGCTGGCGCGCTGTCTGGACCGACGACGGCGTCATGGAAATGGAGCTGCAGGAGCTGTGGATCACCGGTGACGCCCTCCTGTCGCTGCCGGGAAATCGCGACCCCGAAGGACCGCAGGGACGACATCAGCCGTCAACATTCGTGATCGATGGCGACGGTGACGAAGCGACGATGTCGTCGTACGTCACCGTGGTCCAAGCATCCGGACGCCACAATCCATTCGGCGATCCGGCGAAGATCATTTTCCAGGGGCGCTATGAAGATCGCCTGCGGCGGGTCGATGGCGCCTGGAAGATCGCGCACCGCAAGATCATTACGGACTGGATTGACTCGGAAGTCAACCGTGACGTCACGAGTGGGAACAGCGAGAGCAGTCAGGCAGGCGCTGCCTCCTAAATCTTCGCAGCGACGCCGCCGTCGATATTGATGATCTCGCCCGAGATGAAGCGAGAGTCGTCGCAGGACAGGAACAGCACCAGGTTGGCGACGTCGATGGGATAGCCAGGTCCCTGCACGATCTGGGCAAAGTTGAACATCTTCTCGAAGACATGGTGTCCGCCGTCCGGATCGTTGAACGTGCCGCCGGTCGCGCCTGGCGTAATGATCTGTCCGGGCCGTACGCAGTTGACGCGGATGTTGTCGCGTCCGCCGACGCCGGCCATGTATCGGGTGAGCGCGTCGACACCGGCCTTGGCGGCGTAGTACGAGGCGGAGGTGGTTCCGAACTCGTCCTGCATGCGTGACGAGAACCCACGCTGCGCCGCCAGCGATGACATGTTGACCACCGCCCCGCCGCCCGCCGCAACCAGATGCGGCCAGACGGCCTGACTGACGTAGAACGTGCCAGTCAGGTTGACGTTGATCACCCGCAGCCACATCTCGTTGGGCTCATTGGGGAAGTAGGCGCCGGCTCCGCCGCCCGCATTGTTGAACAGCACGTCGATCCGGCCGTACGTCTGAGCCGCCTGCTCGACTGCCGTAACGACAGAGTCGTGGTTACCAACGTCGCAGGCGATGAATGTCGCCTCGCCGCCGGACTCGTTGATCTCCGCGGCGATCGCTTCCCCTTCCGCGACGCGACGCGCCATCAGAATGACCCTGGCGCCCTCAGCCGCGAACAGGCGGCCGGTTTCCGCGCCGATTCCGCTGTTGCCGCCCGTGATCACCGCCACGTTGTTGTCGAGCTTGCCCGCCATGACCGCCTCCTGTTGCATGTCGTCAGGTCACGTTGCCCTGACGCTAGCGCATGCTCCTGAACGCCACGCGGCGCAGCCTCTAACGTAGACTTCGCTGACTGATATTGGTTTGGACGTTTGTATGCCTGATTCCCCCATTCGCTTTGGCTGGTACATCCCTACGCATGGCGATCTCAGCAGTTTCGGTGAGCCGCGTGAGGAGTGGCCGCCCTCGATGGAGATGTTCGAGCGGGTCGCGCTGGCGGCGGAGTCAGCCGGCTTCGAGTACGCGCTGGTGCCGGTCACGCCTACGTGTTGGGAGGCCTGGATCTCGACCGCGATGATGTCGGCCAGGACCACGAAGCTCACGATGTTGGTCGCCGCGCGGCCTGGATACATCCTGCCAACCCAGATGGCGCGGATGATCGCCGCCTTCGACCAGCTCTCGGAGGGGCGCGTCTACATCAATCTGATCGCTGGCGGTAATCCGCGCGAGTTGGCTGGCGATGGGATCACCTACAGCCATGATGAGCGCTATGAGGTGATGGATGAGTCGGTTGAGGTCATGAAGGCGCTCTGGACCGCCGAGGGTCGGATCGACTGGGATGGCAAGTATTACCAGCTCAAGGGCGCGCACGTCTATCCGAAGCCGTTCCAGCGTCCGTGGCCGCGCTTCTACATCGGCGGCGAGTCGGACGCCGCGCGTGACGTTGGCGCGAAGCATGCGGACTGCTACTTCTTCTGGGGCGACACGCCGGAGCGAACGGCGGCCAAAGTGATCGATGTCAACCGCCGCGCGGCTGGCTTCGGTCGTTCGCAGATCAGCTTCGGCATGAGATTGCAGGTCTGTGTGCGCGAGACCGAGGACGAGGCCTGGGCGGCGGCGCATCGGCTGATTGCGGGCACATCCGACGCACAACGTCGAGCCCGCAAGCATTGGCGCGGCGACTCCCAGGCGGACAGTCGGATGTGGCAGCTGGCCGATGAATCGCGCGACAACGGCTACCGTATCGCGCCGCATCTCTGGAGCGGCCTCAGCACCGTGCGCGGCGGCGCCGGCCTGGCGGTAGTCGGCAATCCGCAACAGGTCGCCGACACGTTGCAGGAATTCGTGGAGATTGGCTGTACCGAGTTCTGTCTCTCGGGCTATCCGCACGATGACGAGGCGAAGCGATTCGGCGATTGGGTCATGCCACTCGTCCATGAACGCAATAGGGTGGTATCGACAAGCGATGAACCTGTTTTGGCCGTCGCTGACTGAAGCAGTGCAGGAGACCGACATGTCGCGAGTACAACTTGCCTTGAACGTGACCGAGCTCGACTCGGCGATTGACTTCTATACGCAGATGTTCAATACCGAACCGCACAAGGTGCGTCCGGGCTACGCCAACTTCGAGGTCGAAGATCCGCCGCTCAAGTTGGTCCTGATCGAGAACGCGGGCGCGGCGGCGCCGCTCAATCATCTTGGCGTCGAGGTTGAGACGACCGCCGAGGTACACGCTGAGACACAGCGCTTTGGCGACCTCGGGCTGAACCTCGAAATCGAAGATGGCGTCGTCTGCTGTCATGCGGAGCAGGACAAGGTCTGGGTCGCGGATCCGTCTGGGACGCGCTGGGAGGTGTACACGATCACCGACGACCAGCCGACTGTCGAGATGATCGAACTGATGCCGCTGGAGACAGTTGGCGCTGCGGTCGCCGGCAACTCTGCCTGCTGCGCGCCCAACTCCTAGTCAGACAGTCCCGCCAGTTCTCTGGCGTGGCGGAAGACGTCGGCCAGCATCTCCTCAGTCAGGAGTCCAGTGAAGGTGTTGCGCTGGCTGGGGTGATAAGAACAGAGCACGGTGAGGCGAGCATCGCCGTGCTCCAGACCATGCGCGAATTTGGGACGCGGTCGGATGCTGAGTTCGCGTGCGCAGTTCTGCCAGGCGAACGAACCCAGACAGACGATCACACGGAGTTGCGTGAGCAGCTCAAGTTCACGACGAAAATAGGGCAGACAGCGATTGCGTTCCTCGACGCTGGGTTTGTTGGCCGGGGGAGCGCAGCGAACGATCGATGTGATTCTCGTGTCCAGTAGCTGCAGGCCGTCGTTGGCTGAAGCAGACTCAGGTTGATTGGCGAGACCGGCCTGCCAGAGCGCTCGGTAGAGCCAGTCGCCCGAGCGATCGCCGGTGAACATCCGTCCGGTTCGATTTGCGCCATGAGCGGCGGGGGCGAGTCCAACGACCAGAATCCGCGCGTCAGCTGGGCCAAACGAAGGCACCGCCCGACCCCAATAGCGCTGGCGCCGAAACGCGGCGCGTTTCTCGGTGGCGACCTGTTCACGCCATGTGACCAGACGTGGACAACGTCGGCAGGCGATTACCGCATCGTTAAGCTCGGCGATGCCTAATTTACCGACTTGCGGATCGCGGAATTGCGTCATATGGCCATAGTGAAGCCACAGCGAGGCGATGTCCAGATTTGGCGTGATGATGCAGAATCGACCCGGCACGGTTGGCGCAATACCTCGAACTATGGGACGCGGCGGACGGTCGCAGGTCTCGCGCTATCTGGATACGCTCGCCGCGCCGTTCGACTGGCGCCGCGCATTCTCCCTGCATCGCCGCCTGTTGGCGGGTGATCTGGGCGTGATCGCCGAGGTCTCACGGAACGAGTCAGACACGAGACCCGCGCTGGTCGTGTTGACGCTTGGCGTGTTGGTGGCCAGTCTGGGCGCCTGGCTCTGGGTCGTCATCGAGTCTGGCGGCCAATCAATCACCGGTCCCGCCATACACGTGTTGTTACTGGGTTCTTTCGTCTCGTTGATCGCCTGGGGCATATGGCTTGGTCTCACCTGGCACGCGCTGCGCTCGATCTTCACGGTCAACGTCGACCTGCCTACGCTGATGCGACCGATGGCGTTGGTCGGTGGATTCGCGGTCTGGCAGTTCTTTATGTTGGCGGGACCTGCCAGCTTCGCGCTCGGCCTGATCGTGACGATTGTTGGTGTGTTGCTCACGATCCTCGCCGTCCGGGCGGCCGCGCCGGAGGCGGATGATCGAGCCGCGATTACCAGCGTGGGTATTGGCTTCGGCGTCTACGCACTGATGCTGTCGCTCCTGGCTGACCTGGCTGGCGTCGCCTCGGGTCTGTTTGTGCACGCCACGACCTGAACAGTCTGCGCCAGTGCGGTCTCCACCTGGTGATGAGCAGGCGTATTGTGGCTAGGTCAGCGTCAGGGCAATGCCCGCAGCGCATAGCGGGCAACGATCAGCGGGATAGCTGGCGACGTTGATCTCGAGGCAGGAAAATACTTCTAGCTCACCGAAGCTGGTCGATCCGTTGGTGCGATCGACCACCAACCCCACCCCGATCGGGGTCCCGCCGGCATCGACGACGGCGTCCAGCGTGTCGCGTACCGAGCCGCCAGTGGTGAGCACATCGTCGACGACCAGCACCGTCTGTCCGGGCATGATGTTGAAGCCGCGACCGAGATAGCGGCCACCATCTTCGCGGCGCTCGGCGAAGTAGGCATTGGTCGAATCGTTGAGCTGCCTGGCCGTCTCGTGCGCCAGCAGGATGCCGCCGGTGGTCGGTCCGACGACGAGATCGGGCTGGAGCTTACGGAAATGATTGGCGATTTCTCCGCACAGCTTCGCGGTGACGTGTGGTTTCTCCAACAGACGAAACTTCTCGATGTAGGTGTCGCCATGCCGACCGGATGCGTACTGGAAGTGTCCCTTGAGTACCGCGCCGGCCTCTTCCAGCAGTGTCATCGCCTCAGTCATGGCAGCTGGTTTCCCTCGTAATCAGTCGCGTGTCTCGAGATGTCGCTGGAGATTTTGTCGAACGGGAACCAGCGGAACATGACCTCGCCGACAATCTGATCCTCGTGGATCGGACCGAACGCATGTGAGTCCTGGCTGCTGTTGCGGTTGTCGCCAAGCACGAAATAGTGCTCCGGCGGGATGACGGCCGGTCCCCATTGATACCTGGGCGGCTCGAAGGTGTAGTCGGTTTCGTCCAGCTCGACGCCGTTGACGAACACGCGTCCCCGAGTGATTTCGACGGTATCGCCAGGCAGCCCGATCACCCGCTTCACGTAGTCATGCGCGCTCTGGTAGGGCGGACGGAAGATGATCACCGAGCCGCGATGCGGGCCGGAGATAAGAAAGTCGCCGTTACTCCGACCCGGCAGGAACGCGTCGAACGGCCCCAGGTTGACCTCCCAGTAGCCGATCTTGTTGACCAGCACCAGCTCCGTGCTGGCCAGGGTTGGCTGCATCGAGCGTCCGTCGACCTGGAAGTTCTGTACCGCCTCGCGGGCCAGCAGAAAGACGATCAGACCGAGAATCGCAGTCTCGATGATCTCTCGCAGCGGGCCGTACTGCAACCTCATACGATCGAGCTTATCCGCCCTACCATGAAACAGTGCGGCGCGCGCCTGAGCATGTCTGGAGTGTCCGAGATGAGAGCAGTGCGATTATCGACCGAAGGCCCAATCATCGGTCCCCACATGGACACGCGCATGGGCGACAACATCAATGGCCCCTCGCTGATCCGCGCGCCTGAATGGTTGCCCAACCGACTGGGTGAGTTCTATCTCTATTTCGCCGACCACAAGGGTTCCTATATTCGTCTGGCGGTCGCCGATGAGCTGCTTGGTCCCTGGCAAACGCATGAACCGGGCGCGCTGCAACTGTCACAGACGGCATTCCCGGCCAGCGTCGACGAGTTCGATCCTCAGCTTGGTCCGGCACAGAAGCAGGGTCACGTCTATCCGCACATTGCCTCGCCCGACGCCGTCGTGGATCAAGACCGGCGACAGATTCGGCTTTATTTCCATGGACAGCTCTATGACGGGCGACAGGTCTCGCGACTCGCGACGTCCAGCGACGGGATCAACTTCGAAGCAGATGAGGAAATTCTCTCAACCAGCTATCTGCGCATGATCCAGCTCGATGATGTTGAAGAACCAGGCTGGTACGGCATGTCGATGCCCGGCATTCTCTACCGCTCGGACGATGGGTTGAGCGAATTCGAACAGGGGCCACAGCTATTCGCCAACACGATGCGCCACTGCGCATTGCTGCGTCGAGGGGAGACGCTCTGGGTGTTCTGGACCAACGTGGGCGACGCTCCGGAGCGGATCTATGTCTCGCCGATCGGATTGAACGGGGATTGGCGCTCGTGGACGGCTGGCGAGCATCGTGAGCTGTTACGTCCTGTCTACGACTGGGAAGGGGCAGCCTTGCCGATCGCGCCGAGCGTGCGCGGCTTCGCCCCGGAACCGGTGCACGAGCTTCGCGACCCGGCGATTTTCGAGGACAACGGCGACGCCTACCTGCTGTACACGATCCAGGGCGAGAGAGGCATCGGTATCGCTCATCTGGATACCGATTAGCTGGGACCCCAGACCAGACGTGACGCGTGAGTACTATCCCGTCTTCTTCGATCTCAACGGTCGCTCGGTGTTGGTCATCGGAGGCGGCCGCCTGGCGCTGGAGAAAGTCAACGGTCTGCTCGCCGCCGGGGCGGGCGTCACTGTCACCGCGCCGACGCTGATCGACGAGCTTGCCGCACTGCGCGACGCCGGTCGGATCGAGCATCTGGCGCGGCTGTATCGGTCAGGAGACATGCGGGGCCGCGCTCTGGTCATGGCCGCCAATGACGGGCTGTCTGATAACGGTTCACCATCAAATGCCGCGCTTCAGCGTGACGCGCGCGCAATCGGCGTCCCGCTGAACGCCGCTGATGATCCGTCCAACTGCGATTTCATTCTGCCCGCGGTCGTGCGCAAGCCGCCGCTGACGTTGGCGATTTCGACCGGCGGCGGTAGCCCGGCGATCGCCCGTCGGGTTCGAGAGGAGCTGTTGGAGTACCTGGATACCGACACTTCGAGTCTGGCGGATTTGGTGGCCGAGGTCCGCGCCGATCTGCGGCGCGCCAACGTCTTCCGACCAATCCCTGCCGAGGCCTGGCAGGCGGCGATGGATGGTCAGGTGCGCATCCTCCTGGCCCAGCGACGACGTGGGCAGGCGAAGCGGCTGCTACTCGCGCGCCTGGGCTTTCCGATTGTGGCAGCGAGCGAGTGAGCACGCAGCGGTCGATGCGGTTGGGTGGACGAAGCAGCAAGCTGTCGCGCGTGCAGGCTACGCTGGCCTCGAACGCGCTGGCGGCGATTGGGATCGAGACGCAGTTTGTCCCGATCACCACGCAGGGCGACCGCGACCGGACGTCGAGTCTGCGCGCCATCGGCGGTCAGGGCGTGTTTGTCCGAGCGGTCGAGTCGGCATTGCTCGACGGCGAGATCGATGTCGCGGTTCATTCGGCCAAGGACGTTCCCCCGCTGATTGCCGATGGCACCACATTGGCTGCGTACCTCGCGCGTGGCGATGTGCGCGACGCGCTGGTGAGCCGTGACGGCGTGGGTTTGCTCGACTTGCCGCCGGGCGCGAAAGTTGGAACGGGTTCGCGTCGCCGAGCTGCGCAGCTCTGGCGTCTGCGGCCCGATCTGGAAATTGGCGACATTCGCGGCAACGTCGATACGCGACTGGGACTGGTGGAGCGTGGCGATTATGACGCAGTGATCGTTGCGGCTGTCGGGCTGCAGCGATTGGGCTGCGCCCCCTCGGAGCTGATGCCGATCGACCTGATGATGCCGTCGCCCGGTCAGGGCGCGTTGGTGATCCAGTGTCGCGCTGCAGACGCCGATCGGATCGCGATGGCCAACCACGCGCCTACGGCTCAGGCGGTCAGCGCGGAGCGAGCCATGCTACGAGCCCTGGGCGCTGGCTGTTCGCTGCCGCTGGCCGCCATCGGCGGTATGCGTAGCGGGGAGATCCTGCTGATCGGTCGGCTGCTCAGCGCGGATGGATCGGAGCGCGTCGAGGTGCAGCGCTCGGGTAGCATTCCTGCGGCGGTTGGTCGGGAAGTGGCCGAAACGTTGCTCGAGCGCGGAGGTAGACAGCTCATGGACGCGGACGCGCAATCGTGAGCTCCGCTGAAGATCAGGTCCGCACGGTCTATCTGGTCGGCGCCGGACCTGGCGATCCGCGCCTGCTCACGGGGGCTGGCTTTCAGGCGTTGCAGACGGCCGACGTTGTCCTGTATGACCGTCTGGCCTCGCCGGTGTTGCCTGCGTTTGTGAAACACATCGTGACCGATGCTGAACTGATTGACGTTGGCAAGACCCCCGACGGGGCGTCTACCTCGCAGGCGCAGATCAACCAGATGATGATTGACTTCTCGCGGCAGGGGAAGCGCGTCGTCCGACTCAAGGGCGGCGATCCGTTTGTGTTTGGTCGCGGCGGTGAAGAAGCGTCCGCGCTGGTCTCGGCCGGGATTCCGGTCCAGCTGATTCCCGGCGTCTCCAGCGCGACAGCGGCTGCAGCTGCATTCGGTATCGCTGTGACCGACCGTCGCGCGGCCTCAGCCGTGACCGTGGTCACCGGCTCGGAAGGCGACGGCGGCGCGCCGCCAATTGATTGGGACGCCGTGGCCCGGGTCGGCGGGACCATCGTGTTGATGATGGGCTGGCGCAACCTGGCGGAAATTGTTCGTCGCCTGACCGAAGCGGGACTGTCGCCGAGCACGCCGTCTGCCGCGATTGAGCAGGCTTATACGTCTGCGCAGCGGGCGGTCTTTGCGC
>RKRS01000106.1 GCA_007571275.1 Dehalococcoidia bacterium | reverse complement strand
GATGATCCGGAAACGAAACGCAAGCGAATTGGCGAGACGTTCATCTCGGTGTTCGAAGAGACAGCGATTGAGATTGCCAGGGACGACCATGGAGTCGACTACCTCGTTCAGGGCACGACATATCCCGATGTCGTCGAGAGCGCAGGATCGGGACATGGCTCAGCGACGGCGATGATCAAATCGCACCACAACGTCGGCGGCCTGCCCGACGACCTGCGCTTCGAGCTGATTGAGCCGCTGCGCCACCTGTTCAAGGACGAGGTCCGCGAAGTTGGTCGAGAGTTGGGGCTGCCGGAAGAGATCGTCGGTCGGCAACCCTATCCCGGACCTGGCTTGGCGATCCGCATCATTGGCCCGGTGACGCATGAAAAGGTGCGAGTGCTGCAGCGAGCCGATGCGGTTGTGATCGATGAGATCCGCCAGGCTGGGCTCTACGATGAGCTGTGGCAGTCGTTTGCGATCCTGACTGACACGCGCACCGTGGGCGTGCAGGGTGACGCGCGCACCTACGGCTGGGTGTGTGCGATTCGCGCCGTCACCGCGGACGACGCCATGACCGCTGACTGGGCGCGGCTCCCGTATGACGTGCTGAGCACGATCGCCAACCGCGTCGTGAATGAGATTCCAGAGATCAACCGCGTGGTCTACGACATCACCTCGAAGCCACCGGGCACGATTGAATGGGAGTGACGACTGCATGGTGATCACGATCTGCATGAGTATGTCGTTGCGTGGCCGGTTGCCACAGGTCTGCGCCGAGCTCGAGCGCGCCGGCCATCAGGTGCTCACGCCGGTCGACACCCAGGAATTCGACTACGAACGCGCCAACGATCATGAGCGCGCGGAGCTGAAGCGAGACAAGGATCTGATTCGCACGCATTACGAGAAAATCAAGCTGTCGGACGCCATCCTGGTCCTGAATGAAGACCTGCCAGGCAAGCCCAACTACATCGGCGGCAACAGCTTTCTCGAGATGGGTTTCGCGCATGTGCTCAACATCCCGATTTACCTGATGCAGGATGTGCCCGATTCCCACTACCGCTCGGAGATGCTGGCGATGGACCCGATCGTGATCCACGGCGACCTGAACCGCATTCCGACTGAACTGGCGGCGGTGGTCGGATAGCCTCGGACCATGCGCATCCTGATCGTTGGCGGTGGTGGTCGTGAACACGCGTTGGCGTGGAAGCTGGCGCAGTCGCCAAGATGCGAGGCGATCATCTCGGCGCCGGGTAATGCCGGCACCGCCTCGCTGGGTCAGAACCTGCCGATCAGGGACACGGATATCGAAGGCATTTGCCGTGTAGCCGCAGAGCAGCGGATCGACCTGGCGGTGATCGGACCGGAAGCGCCGCTCGCCGCTGGGCTCGTCGATGCGCTGATGGAGCGTGGCGTCCTGGCGTTCGGACCATCTCGGGCCGCTGCCCAGATCGAGTCGTCGAAATGGTTCGCCAAGTCGATCATGCGAGGGGCCGGCGTCCCGCACGCACAGGGCGAGCTGTTCGACTCGGCGCAGGCCGCGCACAAGTGGCTGGAGATTCTGGGCCCCGATGATCTGCCGGTGCTCAAGGCCGATGGTCTGGCCGCGGGCAAAGGCGTGATCGTGCCCGACCACATCGATGACGCGCATCAGGCGATCGACGATCTGTTCGGCGGGAAGTTTGGTTCCGCAGGAGAGCGGGTGGTGATCGAGGATCGCTTGTCGGGGATGGAAGCGTCGGCAATGTCGATCGTCTCCGGCACGGACATCGCGCCGCTGCCGTTGAGCTGTGACTACAAGCGAATCATGGACGATGATCGCGGACCCAACACCGGCGGTATGGGCGTGTACGCCCCGCCAGGGTTCGTCGCGGATGTCGAGGGCGTGTTCTCAGAAATCCATCAACCCGTGGTTGAGCAGATGGCGGCGCAGGAGAGCGAGTTCCGCGGCTTGCTCTACGCCGGACTGATGGTCGCGGACGGTTCGCTGAACGTGCTCGAGTTCAACGCCCGCTTTGGCGACCCGGAGACGCAGGCCGTACTCCCCCTGCTGGACGGCGACCTGCTCGATCTGATCGAGGCGTCAGCGCGGGGCAGGCCGCTTCCGCAGGACGCGATCTCGCACAGTGGCCAGGCGTCGGTCAGCGTCGCCATCGTCAGCGGCGGCTATCCGGGCGCCTATGAGACGGGCAAACCGATTGACGGCCTCGACGCCGTCGACAGCTCGGTTGATGTGTTTCACGCCGGTACCGCGCTCAGCGATGATGGACAGGTCGTCACCGCCGGCGGTCGCGTGCTGGCGGTCACTGCGGTCGCCGATACGCTGGCGGAGGCGCGTGGTATCGCCTATGACAACGTCCGCCGCATCACCTTCGACGGCTCGTTTTACCGCACCGATATCGCCCAACGCGAACTGATATGAAAGAGTGCCGAGCATGACCACCCGTACGATCAGGCCCAACCTCCAGGCGCATGACGACGCACAGCGGATCGAAATGTTCCCCGGCGTCGCCCGGCGAACGCTCAACGCGGGCGAGCACACATCGATTCACGAAATTGAGATCGCCGCAGGCTGTGTCGTGCCGATGCACACGCATCCGCACGAGCAGATCGGCTACCTCGTCTCGGGACGGGTCAGGTTCGAGCTGGGCGACGAGACCAAAGAACTGAGCGCCGGCGATTCCTGGGTGATTCCTTCGCAAGTTCCTCACGAAGTGACCG
>RKRS01000058.1 GCA_007571275.1 Dehalococcoidia bacterium | reverse complement strand
TACCGTGTTTTTGCCGTCGGGGGTATTCCCGAAGTCGTCGAAGGCGACGATCTGGCCGAGCTGATCGATGTCGCCCTGACCGCGCAGGAGACGCCGTTGGAGGCGGGCGATGTTTTGGTGGTGACGCAGAAGATTATCTCTAAGGCTGAGGGTCGGGTGATTCAGCTCGACGACGTCACAGCAGGCTCGTTCGCTGCAGACTGGGCTGACGATTGGGAGAAGGACGCCCGCGCGGTTGAATTGGTGTTGCGTGAGTCAAAGCGCATCGTGCGGATGACTCGTGGACTGATTCTGTCCGAGACTCGTCACGGATGGGTCTGCGCCAACGCCGGCGTGGATCAGTCCAACGTCGGTGGCGGCGACGCCGTCACCCTACTCCCACTCGACTCGTCCGCTTCCGCGCGCGCCATTCGCGAGGGTCTGGTCGCGCGTGGGCAGGTCGACGTCCCGGTGATCGTCAGCGACACGTTCGGGCGGCCCTGGCGCAATGGGTTGACCAACGTCGCGATCGGCGTCAGCGGAATGAATCCCATTCGCTCCTACATCGGCGAAGTGGATGCCGAGGGCTATGACCTACGCGTCACCGAGATGGCGATTGTCGATGAATTGGCCTCGGCGGCTGAGCCAGTGATGAACAAGCTCGACGCAGTGCCGGTCGCCGTCGTACGTGGATTGGACGTTCCCGTTGAGGAGTACGATCACGCCCCGCTGGTTCGCCCGGCGGAGACGGATCTGTTCAGATAGGACCGGTAATGGTTGAAGCGGCGTTCAGCATTGAAGCCGAGTTTCCATGCGCTCTGCAAGACCTCTGGGCGTTTGTCTCATATGTGCCGAACCAGGATCACTGGGTGTTTGGCATGTCCGATTCGGAAGTGGTTGGCGGCGGGGCGATCGGCGTTGGCTCTGAAATCGTCGGCGTCTCGACCGATAGCGGCAAATCCCTGCGGGTCACGATGGTGGTCCGGGAGTATGATCCCCCGTCCCGCATTGCCTGGGAAAATACGGACGGCGAGGTTCCATTTGTCACGCGGATCACCTGCTCGGGAGACGAGATCTCGTCACGCATGAAGTACGACGTCACGTTGTATCCCAAGACGCGCTTGTGGAAAGTCATGATGGGGCCGCTGCGACCTCTGGCAAACATCGTCGCCAACAAACGCCTGCGCGATGAGATCGTGCATCTGCGCGAAGCGTTGGAGCGGTCAGCTTGATGGTCAGCCTGAGCGCCAGCGCGCGAATGACCATCGATCGTGATCCTGCTGAAGTCTGGGCCTACGTTGCTGATGTCACGAACCAGGATCATTGGGTCGACGGGATGTCTGACTCGGAGGTCATCGGAGGCGAGGCGATTGGCCGCGGCACGCAGATTCGCGGCGTCTATACCTATGGTGGAGGCTCCACCCCGACACTGATGAGGATCACCGAGTTTCGTGCAGGTCGCCTGCTTGAGATTGAAGCGTCGGAGGGTCCGTTTCCCTTCACCAGTCAGCTGAGTCTGGAGCGTTCAGGCTCCCGGGCCATCGTGACCAATTCGATGACCGCAGGCAGCGATCACATTGTGACCTCGATCCTGTTCACCGTCCTGCGACCGTTGATGAAGCTGATGATGAGACGACAGATGCGTAGAGAACTCGCTCAGCTGAAGGACATCCTGGAGATCGGCTAAGGAACGCGTTCGTCCGTAAAGGCGATCTCGAAATCTTCATACAGCGTCCCGGCCTCGACTGCCGCGTCGAGTGTTCGCTCGTGCGCGGCGAGGAACGCTTCGCGGTCGTCGCCTTGCAACGCGGCGAATTGTGCGTAGTAACCGCTGTGCAGCAGCGAGATCGCCGTCAGATAGCGATTGTGCCAATCCTCCGCCTGCTCTGGGGGCGCGAGATCAAAGAGCACGTCGCGGAACCCCTCAGTGGTCGGCAGGCCGCGACGCAGATTCTCTCGGTGGATTCGACAATCGGCATTGTCATTGACGCAGCGAGTCGCCGTGTCCGGATCGATCGTTGTCTGTATCTCAACCGTGGCGCGCGCGACGAGATTGCACAGCTGGTCGAAGTAGCTACCAAGGGGATAGTTGCAGGTTGCGTTGACCGATGGTTCTACAGGCGTCGGGTCGCCTTCGAAGATGTCGAGTTCGCGCAACAGGAAGAGCGCTGCGATGAATCCGATGATCGCGCCGATGATCGGAATGAGCAGCGAAGATGACTGGCGGCGACGTCCGGAGCCTGAAGCCGAGCCGCTAGAGGACATCGTTGAGGAAGTCGCGTACAGCTTCGACGAAGGCTTGCGGTTGATCGCCGGCGACCGAGTGGCCAGCCTCAGGAATCGTCACGAGGCGAACTCCACCCACGCGTCGAGCGAGTCAAGCTCATACGGTCCGGCGACAAACTGGCGTACCTGCTGAACGCCGTCAACGCTGACGCCCGGTCCGACGTCGATCAGGACCAGCGCGCGCAGCTGGTCTGGATGGCGGGCGGCGAAGGTCATGGCGTTCATGCCGCCCATGGAATGTCCCAACACGACCGGTTGTTCGAGCTGTTGCGCTTCGATGAACTGATGGATGTCCTCGGCCATGTGATCGCGGGAATAATCGCTGAGCGATTCGGCCCGGTCCGAGTGGCCATGTCCGCGCTGGTCCAGCGCGTACCAGTGCAGCTGGTCGGAAAGAGCGGGCGCGACCTCGTCGAAGGAGTGGCAGTTGAGCGCGAATCCGTGCAACGCCACTGCGCTCACAGGCGCGCTGCCGCCATGATCGAGGAAATGTAACTGGAGTCCATTGACAGTGGTGGTGTGTTGGACGGCCATGAGTTCGACACCTGTGTTGTGAGAGCTGTTCGTTCCTGAGTGTGGTCAGGCTACAGGTCACCTATTCGGTTGACGACGCGCCATGCAGCTGAGGTCGAGACCTGGACTTGGAACTCGTCTTGTTGAGTAGCATGGCATCGCACGTGAGCCATACG
>RKRS01000263.1 GCA_007571275.1 Dehalococcoidia bacterium | reverse complement strand
AAGCTCGTTCTGTCGCTCGCCGAGTCTGGCTTCCTCCGACCCGAACGCGGCGACGTCGTGCTATTCGCCAATACCTCAGCGGAACATCCCAACACCTGGACGTTCGCCGACGCCTGCTGCACGCGCCTCGAAGCCGACTACGGCCTGCCCTGTCTGTGGTACGAATTCTGCACGGTGGAAGACGCCTTCCGCGGCGTCTACCGCCGTCGTCAGTCCTATCGCCTGGTCACACGACGTCCGTTAGCGGCAGACCCCAATGGCTACCGCTCACACGGCGAGGTCTTTGAGGAGATGCTCTCCTTTCAGGGTCAGCTGCCCAATCCGCACAACCGCAGCTGCACCGCCAAGCTCAAGCTCTACCCGTCGCATCTGTTGCTCGCCGAGTGGCTGGGCGGCGCCGATGGCCCGCGCCACGAGGGACACTACGGCGAGCGCGCCTATCTCAGCGCCGAACTGGCCGAACGTCGCTACCGCGCCAATCGCGGCACGGCCGACGGCGACGCCTATCAGCGCCGCGTCGCCTACATGATCGAGCGCCCCGCGTCGCGCCCCGCACAGCGCTGGCAGGACTTCACCAACGCGCCGATCATCAGGCGCGAGCGTCTCGGACTGGCCGGCGCGGCGCCGATCTGGGGTCGCGAGGCGGTCGAGTTTGTCACCCTGCTCGGTCTACGCGCCGATGAGGAGCGTCGCATCAACCGTGTGCTTTCGCGCTCGCTGTTCGCCGAAGGCGCTGGCGGCAGCCAATGCTCGATCCGCACCCAGCCGCCTGGCGAACGTCCCTATTTTCCGCTCGCCGACGCCGGCTGGGGCGAGGCGGAGATCGACGCCTACTGGAGCAACCAGGACTTTGGCCTGGAGATTCCCGAGGGCGCCGGCAACTGCGTCTACTGCTTCATGAAGGGCACGCGTCAGTTGCAGCGACTGGCTCAGCAGCCCGATCCGGATCGGGTCGACGGCGCGCCCGCTGATATCCGCTGGTGGTCTGAGATCGAGCAGAAATACCGCCGCGAAGCTCCCAAACGAGGCGGCGAGGGGATCAGCAGGTTCGGCTTCTTCGGCGTCAATGGACCCAGCTTCCAACAGATTGCTGATCCTTGCTACCAACTCACTGGTCGCTACACCACCGGCTCCCCCAGCTGCGACTGCACGGACTAGCCAATGACCCAAGCACAACTGATTTTTCCCGAGACATGGCAGCTCGACGGCTTCACCACCAACGTGACCAGTCGACAGGCCGGCGAACCCGATCCGGTCGTGCGGGAGCTGCTCCAGAATGCGCTGGACGCGGCCATCCGTGAAGCCGGACGCGAGCGCGCCGAAATCCACTTCACGATCGCCAGGCGGCCGCTACGTGACCTGCCCGGCTATGCGACCTACCGTCAGGCGTTCCTGGCCGCCAAGGCCGAACTCAAGCAACCCACGACCAATGACGTGAATGCGGCCGTGCAGCGCATCGAATGCGTGCTCGCGCAGACCGAAATGAGCGTGCTGTTCTGCCGCGATAACGGCATCGGGCTCGACTCGAATCGGATGAAGGCGCTGCTCTCGGAAGGCCAGAGCGACAAAGCGACGCACGGCGCTGGCTCCTACGGTCTGGGACACCTGACCGCCTATGCCGCCTCCGATCTGCGCTACGTGCTCTATGGCGGCAAGCGTGACGGCCGCGTGATCATAAGCGGGCACACCATTCTGGCTTCGCATAAACCTCATCGGCAAAGCCGCGAGCGTCGCTCAGCGCATGGCTACTGGCGCCTGCCGACAGACGTGTTCAGCCTCGAAGACAGCAACTACCCCGGCGCCGCGCCAACGCTGCTGGCCGAGGAGCTTGCCCGGATCACGAGTTCCGGCTCAGTGGTCGCCATCGCCGGCTTCAATCACTTTCACGAAGATCAGCAAGATCAGGCGCTGGACGATATTTGCCGAGTAGCCGCGGTCAACTTCCTCGGCGCCATCTGCGCCGGCCAGATGATCGTCCACGTCCACGATGAGGTCAGCGGTAGACAGCAGACCGTTGACGGCGCTTCGGTCGAAGCGATCCTCAGACCGCTCAAACCACGCCAGCGCGCCTCCGGCGGTTGGTTGGCTGGCCAACAGGCCTATCGCGCCTGGCAAACCCTCGACAGCGGACATCGGCTCCCGGTCGATATCGACCGCTCGCTGAGCGTTCGGTTCCGCCCCTTGAACAAGAACTCGAGCGAACGCTCGCGCGTGCAGATCTTTCGCGACGGCATGTGGATCACGAACGACGCCCCGCAGCTGGGTACGGGCGCGTTCAGCGGTTGTCAGCCATTCGACGCCGTGGTCCTGCTCTCGGACGCCGACCCCGAGGATCACACTGAGTTCTACGACCTGGTGCGCAACTCGGAGGGGCCGGAACACCGCGACCTTTCCAAGCTGCGCAAACTCGGCACAAAGGAACGGTCCCAGCTGCGTGAGATGCTCGGACAGCTGGCAGATCAGCTGCGCGCCGAGGCGGGCTCGATCGATACGCAGGAAGGATTCTCCCCGCCTGGATTCGCGCTCTTTGGCGGTGATGCCGAGCGCCTGGCCGAGCGGGTGCGCCGCCCACGTCGACAACCTCAGCCGGATGACGGCAGCCAGGACAGCGCGAGCCTGGGCGGAAGCGAAGCTGAGACCGGTCCCGAGCCGCAGGGGAAGGGCGATAGGAATCCACGGACCACGCCGCGACGCGCGCCTGCGCC
>RKRS01000008.1 GCA_007571275.1 Dehalococcoidia bacterium | reverse complement strand
GACTCCAACAGCCGATTGATGACGCGTCGACGCATGATCGCTTCGGCATCCGCGGCGTCCGAGAGCGTCTCGACGTTGAGTCGGCCGTCGGGTGTTGGCAGCTCGACCGCGAGCGCTGCGCCGCGGCGCTGCGCTTCTGGCAGGGCGTCGGTGGCGTACGCCTCTCCCGCTCCCTGCGCACGGGCAATGATCCGTTCCAGGGTTGGCCAGAGGAACGCTGCGTTGAACAGGTAGCAGCCCAAATTGACTTCGCAAATCGCACGCTCTGCTGCTGTTGCGTCACGCCACTCGACGATGCCGTCTAGATTTCCCTGTTGGTCACGGAGAATGCGCCCCATCTTGGCGGGATCATCGACCACTGCCGTAGCGATCACGGCATCCGCTTCGTCGGCGTGGAGCAGCGTGCGCACCTGCTCTGCGGTGATGAGTGGAAGGTCGGCATTGATCACGAAGACGCGCGACGTCTGAATCTCAGGTTGAGCCGAGCGTAGGGCGTCGGCGGTACCCCGCGGCTCGTGCTGAACCGCGAAGCGCAGGTTGACACAGCCCGCGTCTCTGCTGAGTTCGTTCCTGATTTGCCAGCCTCGCTCGCCGGGCGGAACCACGACGACCGCGTGTTGGACGCCCGCTTCGCCAATCGCGTGCAGCACGTGCGAGGCCATCGCTCGACCACAGATCGGGAACAAGGGCTTGGGTTGTTCGGCGCGCAGGCGCTGACCGCGCCCTGCGGCGAGCACGACGGCAGTGATATGCGCGGATGATTCAGATTCTGGTGGATCGTCGTCGGAACTCAAGCGGGGCTCCGATGCAAGCGGGCCGATGCAATAACGCTAGGTAGACAATTCGAGGACTGTCAACTATAGGGCGACGCAACCTGGATGCATCACGGATCGAGCGAGACTCAGCGTAGGCCTGCGTATACTCGAAAACTGCAGCCCGCGCTTGTTGCGAGTTGTTTTAGCGTGCGCGATTGAACCTCAAGGCGGCCCCTGAGCTATGGACGCACAGACGATTCGACACACCTTCACCAATTTTTTCGTGGAACGCGATCACCTCGCAGTGGCTTCAGCGCCCTTGACGGCGCCGGGTGATCCGACGCTGCTGTTCACCAGCGCCGGCATGGTGCCGTTCAAGCCCTACTTTCTCGGGGAAGCGCAACCTCCGCATCACCGCCTGACCTCGATCCAGAAATGTTTCCGTACCACCGACATCGACGAAGTCGGCGACGCCTCGCATCTGACCATGTTCGAGATGTTGGGCAACTTCTCGCTTGGCGATTACTTCAAGGCCGAAGCGCAGGCCTGGGCCTGGGAGCTGGTCACGGACGTGATCGGCATCCCGGCAGAGCGACTCGTCGCTACCGTCTTCACCGACGACGATTTCGCCTATGACCAGTGGAAGAAGATTGGCTTGCCCGATTCGAAGATCTATCGCTACGGCGAGGATCAGGGCAACTTCTGGGCGGCGGGGCCAACCGGTCCCTGTGGCCCCTGTTCAGAGCTGCATTACGATATGCGGCCTGGATATCGCGATGACGCCGGCCCCGCGGAGGCAGATGAGAAGTGGCTGGAAATCTGGAACCTCGTGTTCATGCAGTGGACGAGGTTTGATGACGGCAGCCGCGCTGATCTCCCCGCTCAGAGCATCGACACCGGCGCCGGCCTCGAACGCTGGGCGATGATGCTGCAGGATCGCGACAACCTGTACGACACCGATCTCTTCGCGCCACTGCTCAGCTTCATCGGGCAACGTTGCCAACTTGACTACCACAGCGCCAATGAAGCGCAACGACGCGCCATGCGCGTAGTCGCCGAGCACGGCCGGGCGATGACGTTTCTGATCGCCGACGGCGCATTGCCCGGTAACGAGGGTCGCGGTTACGTGCTGCGCCGACTCATCCGACGCGCGCTGTACATGGCCGACACGCTCGGCATCGAGGAAGACCTGCTTTCCGACCTGGCGGTTCAGGTCCGCGGCGGCATGGGCGCCTGGTACCCGGAGTTGGATGAACATGCCGCGCTCGTGGCCAATGTGCTCGACCAGGAAGAGCGCCGTTTCCGTCGGACGCTGTCTACGGGTCGCTCACTGCTCGAAGCGCGGATCGCCCGACTGGACGCCGGCGCGATTACCGGCCATGACGCCTTCGAGCTATATGACACATACGGTCTGCCATTCGAAGTCACCGCAGAGGTCGCGCGTGAGCATCAGGCGCTGATGGATGAGGCCAACCTGAGAGTGGAGTTTGAGACAGCGCTGGAGGAGCAGCGCGAGCGCTCCCGTCAACAGGCGACCTTCGCTTACGACGAAGAGGCCGCGCGCTATGCGGAGCTGGATCGGGCCACGGGGTTCGCCGGCTACGACACGATCGAAACTGCGACCTCAGTCGTCGCAATCGTTGCAGGTGGTGAACAGGTTGCTCATGCTTCGGTTGGCGAGGATGTGAGCGTGGTGCTCGATCGCACGCCCTTCTATCCCGAAGGTGGCGGGCAGGTCGGCGATGCAGGTTGGCTACGCGGCGACAATCTACAAGTGGATATCGAGGACACGCGTGGATTCGGGGATGTGATTGCGCATGTTGGCAAGGTGGTTGCCGGTAGCATTGCTGTCGGCGATCAGGTTTCTGCCACCGTCAGCCGCGCCCGGCGCGCCGATGCCGCTCGCAACCACACGGCTACCCATCTGCTGCATGCAGCGCTGCGTCAGGTTCTCGGCGATCA
>RKRS01000199.1 GCA_007571275.1 Dehalococcoidia bacterium | reverse complement strand
CTGGAGGAAGGTTTCCGTGACCCACAGCGGATAGTCGTGTCCGGCCCCGGCCAGCGCCTCCTCGTTCGCGCCCGAGACCGTGCCGGTGATCTCATAGGTGAACCCGGCTCTCACTCGTTGCTGCACCGGGCGCAGGGACAGGACATCGGTCTCTTCCGGGACGGAGCGCAGTTGCAGACCGGTTGGCGCGCCACTCTTCGAGTCGACGTAGACGTCAAGCAGCGTGTATTGGGCTGGGACATACGACGCGACCTCATCGACCGTCGGCACGTCAACATCGTCATCCGGATCCACATTGCCGGTGGCGACCCGTTCGCCGATGGCGTCAAGCGCCGACTCCAGGTCAGTACCGTCAAATCGCTCCGGATCGGCGAAATCGACGTCGAAGTCAACGGTGGCCAAGGTGTCCACGCGAGTGTCCTTGCTCGCGATCAATGGCGCGCCAAAGGAGAACAACACAGCCGGTGACTTTTCGATCGAGATCCGCGTGGCCACCGGGCGGCGGTCGAGATACTCGCTCACCATGACCGCTCCATCGTTATCAACCGAGGTCTCATCGGACGCGAGGGTACCGCTGATCGGCTCCAATTCAGGAACGGTCCGCGCGACGGACGGCGACTGACGCCACCCGCGACCCGTGTACTCGTCGTATGCCGCGCCCCGCAACAGACCAGGCTCGGTCGCAGCGGCGCGCATAATGATCGCGTCCCCTGGATCGATATCACCCTGCAGGACGAGGAAGTCGTCGAACGAATGAACCGGCACGCCGCGCCGCGAATCGATCCCGCTGAAGAGCCGACGGAAATCATCGTTTAACCCCTCAAACGGCTCGGCGATCGCCGCCCAGGCGTCCTCCAACGCTTGAGATTCGTCGGGACGCGGAATCGCCCGCGACAGGCTCAACAACAGCACAATGGCGATCATCGTCGCTCCGAGGAAGGAAATCGATATCCAGTCCGGATAGGCCGACCCTTGCGCCCGCCAGCGGTCCATCCGTCGCAGCAGCGAGGCGCGCATCAACAGCAACATGGAGCCGGTCAGGAAGAATCCGAAGGAAAGGTTCCACTGACGGTCGGAGAGATAGGAAATATTGACCGCCAACAGCGCGCCCAGCAGGATCATCGCGACCCAGGCATTGCGCCAGCGCGCGACCGCGTAAGCGCCGAGGAACGAAGCGACGTAGACGAATACGTCGGTAAAAAACACAAACGGCAGATTGTCAGTCGTCAGGCCGGCGCTGAAGGCCTGCCTGAACCAATCCTGGAAGCGGAACCCGAAGTCGGTGAACCGATCCCAGAAGAGTGGTTGTCCGCCCAGCGTCTCTAACATCGTGATCTGCGCCATGATGATCAGCCCGCCGATCACGAGTCCGATCAGCATGGCGAACGGCCAACGCAACCTGCGAATGCGACCCAAGCCAATAGCCAGCAACACGCCCGCCGCGGCGGTAATGCGCAGGTCGGGCATTTCCGCAACCCAACCCGCGATGTAAATGCTGTTCGCGGTCGAGAGCGCAACCAGCATCAGAATGCCGAATGTGATCGTCGTTTCCAGCGCCCGCTGACTCAAAGTCTGCGGACGGTCCTGACCTGATACCACGAGCGTCTCGCCGCCTGCCCGACGAGCGAAGAATCGGCGTTCAGCCTCGGCAACGAGCGTGGTCGGCTCGGAGGAGTCGTCGCGGTCTGGTGGTCTGTTACTCATCGGACAGGCGTCTCTCCGCCAGGAGGCGCTACGGCCTCGGCCTGGCTCCAGTCGGCTTCGGCGACGGCCTCTTCCATCTCCATATTGGCCTGAGCCAGCGGCACAACGCCGGCTCCTTCAGTCCCGTTGGACGGCACGTCGGCAAGCGCTGCGCCCGATGAGATCGCGCCGCCGGGAATCTGACCAACCATCACCGCGGGGATATGGTCGCCCTTGCGGATCAGATTGACCTGCACGCCCAACGCCCGCAGCTCAACCGCGGTGGCTGCCGCGCCGCCGCGTCCACCCCACGAATCAAGGTCAAGCATTGCCACCGCCGCCTTGACGCCACGCTGCGTCAACGTGCGAATCGCTCCCTGCCAACGCGGATCGGTCGAGGCGGTGATCACGATCACCGTCGTATGCCGACCCCAGCGACGCGATTGTTGATAGAGGATCGACGCGACCGGCACCGTCCCGATCGGCTGCGCGACGGCGAGCGACTCGAGCATCCGACCGAAATGCTGTGAGCCGCGGTCCGGCTCAATCACGTCAAGCCGCTCACCAAACATCATCAGCCCGACCGAGCGGTTCTGGTTAATGAACAGCCGAATCACGGATGCGGCAATGGTGACCGCAGTTTCGATCGAAGCGTCGTCACCAGTTCCGATGTGGTCCTGACTGGAGAGGTCGAGGACGACCCACAAATGCGAAGCGGGATCAAGCTCGAACGTTTTCACTTTCAGCGATCCGGTGCGCAGACTGCTCTTCCAGTGAATCCGGTTCACTGAGTCGCCAGCCTCGTAATCGCGGATGCCCGAAGCATTCGGGGTCACGTAGTGCGTGCGGCGGCGGAACCGACCCTCGCCCGGGAGATTCGCCGGCGGCGCTGAATAGCGCGGCAGCTCCAGTGCCCGTGGATAGACGACAAGTCCTCGTCGGTAGCCAAAACGCAACTCACGATGGAAAATGTCGAACGGATCGGAACTGCGCACCGTGATCGGTCCGAGGTTATAGAGCCCTCGGCGATGACAGGCGGTCTGCACTCGCCAGTTGCGATGGCTGGAACGTCCCAGCGAGGTCACAAACTGCGCCGTGTGACCGGGTAGATCGGAGGCTTCTTCGACCTCCAGCCACAGCTTGGGAATCACAGAGTCGTTGATCACTTCAAAGCGTTCGATGATCGACTCGCCCGCCTGGACGCGATCGCGCGACCGCGACATGCGCACACGCACGCCCTGTCCGGACGACCAGGTCCAGACGCCAGCCAGCATCATGCCGAACAGCAGCGTGTAGCCGAGTCGTTGCGGTAGCCAGTAGTTGGAAGCGAAGCCAACGGCGAACGCCACAATCGTCAGCGTGATCACAATGCTGAGCGAGCGGCGCGTGCCGAAGGTCGCCCGCCAGGCGTGGCGGAACGGGCTGGCCAGTACTCCACCGAGGCCACGCACGGTCTAGTCCGTTCCGCAGCCCGAGCCAGCGGTCAACCAACTCATGATGCGGCTCTGGCGCCCGGCACCGCCACGCGATCAAGCACGTCGTCGATCACCGTGCGCGCGTCCTGGTTGCGAACCTGCGCCGACGGGCTGAGGATGATTCGATGTCCCAGCGCAGAGTGCGCGAGCGACTTAATGTCGTCGGGAATCACGTAATCGCGGCCAGCCAACAGAGCTGACGCCTGCGCGCAACGGAACAGGGCCAGCGACCCACGAGGCGACGCGCCCAGGTAGACCGCCTCGTGCGATCGGGTCGCTGCAACCAGCTGTACCGCGTACTGCTTCAGCTGTGGATCGACCCAGATGTCACGCGCCACTCGGTGAATTTCCCGCACTTCCTCCGGCGAGGTGACCGGCGACAGTGACTCGATCGGGTGCTGCTGTTGCTGGCCTTCCAGGACTGCAACCTCGTCGTTGGCGTCGGGATAGCCAAGATGGATGCGCAGGAGAAAGCGGTCGAGCTGCGCCTCAGGTAGTGGAAACGTCCCTTCATATTCAACCGGGTTCTGGGTCGCCATGACCATAAATGGCGGCGGGAGTTGGCGCGTGACTCCATCGGCCGTGACCTGGCGCTCCTCCATCGCTTCGAGCAGCGCCGACTGGGTCTTCGGCGTCGCGCGGTTGATCTCGTCAGCGAGCACGATTTGCGAGTAGATCGGTCCTTGTCGCCACTCGAAATCCTGCGTCTTCTGGTTGTAGACAGACACCCCCGTCACGTCCGAGGGCAACAGGTCAGGGGTGAACTGGATCCGGTTGAAGGTGCAGCCAGTTGAGACCGCCAGCGCGCGAGCGAGCATTGTCTTGCCAGTGCCCGGCACATCCTCGATCAACAAGTGGCCATCGGCGACGAGCGCGACCACCGCCTGTCGCACTTCTTTGGTCTTGCCCAAGATCACGCGCTCAACATTGGCCACGACGCTCAGGAGCACGGTTCGGGGATTGTCCATCAGGGAGTTCTCCGCTTACAGGTCTGCCGCCCACACGTACTCATGATGGCCAGGTCGCCGCACGTTCATGCAGCTTCCCGCATCTGCTCTGGGGGACACTTGATCAGAGCGTAGCTGATATATGTGTAAAGTAGTTCCGTCACCATGACGCATGCGGGCGATCTCGAGCGGGTAGTCACGGGGCCGGTCCGTCTCAGCCGACGGACCGTGCTACGCGCGCTGGTCAGCGCCGGTGCAGGCATGCTGCTCACGGCCTGTGGCGGAGACGGCCTCGATCCATTCGCGCCCAACCCTCAGTCAAGCGCCTCTACAACCACCCCCGATGATGACCCGGCGCAGCAACAGGCGCAGGCGCAACAGATCGCCAGCGAACCAGCGACGTCTGAGCCCATATCCGAAGCCGAGTCCGCCGACCCGCTGCCAGCGCCATTGGTCTATGTACTCCCCAATCCGGTCTCGCAGGGTCAGACCATCCTGCTGGTGGTCGAGGCGCCGGGCGCGTCGGTCGCATCAATGTCGTGGCAGGGTCAGACCTTTTCACTGTTGCGCAACGAGAATCGTTTTCTTGGCTTCTTTGGCATCGACGCCAACGCCACGGTCGGGCCGCAATCACTGAGCGTGGCCGTCTGGGGACCAGGCGGAGAACAACTCCTCTGGCAGGAGACAGTGATCGAAATCCTCGCGGTTGAGTGGACGGTCGACAATCTGCAGATTGACGGCCCAAACGCGGCGCTACTCCAGCCGGCAATCCGCCAGGCCGATCAATCCGCGCGGCAACCATTCCAGACCAGGCTGACCTCGCAGCTGCACTGGCTGGGTGTCTTCGATCCACCAACTAAAGGCGACATCACAGCGCTCTATGGAGAACAACGCTCGTTCAACGGCGGCCCGATCGAGGAGTATCACACCGGCATCGATTTCGGCGGCCTGACCGGCTCTGCCGTGACGGCGGCGAACAGTGGGATCGTCAGCTGGACAGGGCAAACACGACGGCGCGGCAATGGCATCATCATCGATCACGGCGGCGGCGTGTTTACTGGCTATTACCACCTCTCCGAGGTCTTGGAAAACACCGGAGCAGTCGTCGAACAGGGCGACCTGATCGCGCGGATGGGCGCAACCGGTCTGGCAACCGGCCCGCATCTGCACTGGGAAGTGGTCGTGCGTGGCATAACGGTCAATCCCCTGCCCTGGATACGACTGCTCGAATTCCCCGATCCACACCAGGAATTAAATCCGGCAAACGCGCTCACCTCAACCAACCTGGTCCAGAGCTCCTGACCTTCCACCACTCCTGTCTCCTCTCCATCGTTCCTGCCCGCCATCACATCCGCACTCCGCCGTCGTTCCTGCTCCCTCTCCGTCATTCCTGCGTAAGCAGGAACCAGCCGAGCACCTGACACATGCGTTACACGCGCGCCGCCTCGAGCGTCAGTGCGACAGCGATGATCGCCGCCGTCTCCGACCGCAGCGGGCGATTGCCCAGCGAAATCGGCTGCCATCCGTGACTTCTGGCCAGTCTGGACTCATCCGACGTGTAACCACCCTCAGGACCGATCAACAAATGGACCAGCTCAGGCTCCGACAACCCACCGTCCCGGCGTCGCTGGAAAATCGATGCGATCCGTTGCTCCGGTTCGAGGGCCGAGGCCAGCAGACGCAACGTATTAGCGCTCGCACTCTCGGAGACCAGGTCAACCACCTGGATCGGAGGAAGAATTTCCGGACGATATTCACGGCGGCATTGCTCGGCCGCCTCCGTGGCCAGACGACGCCAACGATGCAGGCGCTGGCCGGCGTCGCCACGGATCAACGCCCGCTGCGACCAGACCGGGCGGATCTGGTCGACGCCCAGCTCTGTCGCCTTCTCGATGATGAAGTCATAACGTTGAGGTCGGATCAGCGAGGCGGACAGCACAATCCGCGGCGGTGGCAACGCCCGACGCGGGCGGTGTTCAACCACATGGCAGATCACGTCGTCCCGGGTGACTCGCTCGACGACAGCCTGGTAGAGCCGGTCGGTCGGTGGATGCACCAGTTCGAGCGGATCGTCGCGGCGGATACGCATCACACGCTTGAGTCGATTCGCCTTGCCGCCCGTGATCACGATCCCGTCGTCCCCAACCCGCGCCGACTCATCCAGGAAATATCGTGGCGCCAGCCCAAAACCGCCGGATGCGTCCGTTACCTGGCCTTCATCCTGTCTGCTCATCGCGCCGAGCCTCCTCAGCTAAACCCCGAAGTTGGATCACAGGGTGAGCGCTAGACTCCGCTAGGACAGAAACTGTACAACTTCGACGAACACAGCGGATGGGGCGTCGCATGGAACTCGGGCTTGACGGCAAAGTGGCGATCGTAACCGGCGGCTCAGAGGGCATCGGTCGGGCGACCGCGATCCTCCTGGCCCAGGAGGGCGCATCGGTCGTGATCGGCGCTCGACGACCGGGACCGCTGGACGAAGCCAAGGCCGCGATCGAAGCAGTCGGAGGCGACTGCCTGGCGCTCTCGACGGACGTCACCTCCGACGCCGATTGCCAACGACTCGTCGAGGCCGCCACTGATCGCTTCGGCGGAGTGGACATCCTGATTAACAACGCCGGACAGTCGTCCTCCGGCCTGATCGAGAACCATGAGATCGAGACCTGGGCGGTCGACCTCGACCTCAAGCTCTATGGCGCGCTGCGGTTGGCCAAGCTCTGTCTTCCGTCGATGCGAGAACGCGGCGGCGGGCGCATTGTCAACCTGCTCAACATCGGCTGCAAGACTCCAGGCGCCGGCTCGATGCCGACCGCTGCATCACGAGCGGCCGGCCTGGCTATGACCAAAGCGCTCAGCAAAGAGGTCGCGGCCGACCAAATTCTGGTCAATGCAGCCTGCATCGGCTCGGTCGATTCAGCTCAATGGCACGGATTCCACCAGGCGCGCATGCCCGACGCCAGCTATGAGGACTTCCTCGAAAACGTGGGACAGGGCATTCCGGTCAAGCGCATCGGCACGTCGGAAGAGGCGGCGAACATGATCGTGTTCCTCGCCTCAGACGCTGCCAGTTTCATCTCCGGCTGCGCCATCAACATCGACGGCGGCGCCTCACCTGCCTGGTAATCGAGAGCGATCCGCTTCCCACTACGCAGAAAGCGCACAGAGCAATGCGCGCCAGTCATCTTCGGCACGCACCGAGATCAAGCGTAGTCCCGCGGTGGTCAAAGTCGCGGCGACTTCTTCCTGCCGCGAGGTGACCAGCCCACTGGCGATCAGCATGCCTCCAGAGCGGAGCGCCCGCGCCAAATCGTTGGCCAGATACTGCAGAATGTCGGCAGTGAGGTTGGCCGTAACGAGGTCGAATGTCTCGCCGGTCGGAACCGAACCTTCCCTGACTTCGACCAGAGCGCCCAACTGATTCTGCCTGACGGTCTGTCGGGCGGCATCGACCGCCAATGGATCAATGTCCGTCGCCAGCACCGACGCGGCGCCCAACCTGGCGGCGGCGACAGCCAGAATGCCGCTACCCGCGCCAACGTCGAGTACGCGCTCGCCTCCCTGTATCTGATCGGCGAGGAAGCCCAGACAGAGACGCGTCGATTGATGCTGACCCGTACCGAACGCGAGGCCAGGAACGAGATCGACAACCAACTCACCCGGCTTGGACTCGTAGTCGATATGTGGTGGACGAACGATGATCGGTTGCGAGCCCGGAATCCGAACGAGATTGAAGTGATCGTGCCAGGCCGTCCGCCAGTCGCGGCTGGGCAGACGCTTCACCTGGTATGACGGTGCGCTGCCGAACAGCCTGGTTGCCGCCGACCGCGCAGCGCGCTCGATCTCGCTCCATTGCCCAGCAGGCAGATAGGCGACGACCTCCGCGCGACCGCCCTGCCTGGGGCGGTTGTCATGTCCGGGCCAGGGCTCCTCAGTCGGCTCGCCAAGTTCGTACTCGACGCTCGAGTTGTGTATGCCGACGAGTTCCCAGGCGGTGATACCCAGCTCGACCTGCGCCACGTCGATGCTGAGCGCGACTCGCAGCAGGTTCGCAGACTGACTAATTGGAGAACGCTCCACGGATGCGCGAGAACACGCTGTCGTCGTCGCCACCACGATTCGCAGGTTCATCGAGCAGCTCGGCGAGCTGTTCGAACAGGGCGCGTTGCTCGCTGGTCAGCTTGCGCGGCACGTCAACGTTGACCTGCACGCGCAGATCGCCGCGACCGCGTCCACGCAGATGCGGAACGCCTTCGCCGCGCAGACGGAACTCGTGACCGTGCTGAGTGGCGGCAGGCACATTGAGCGGCTGACCCTGTCCGTTGATGCCGGGAATATCGACCGTCGCGCCGAGCGTAGCCTGGGCCACATTGAGGTGGAGCGGCAGAATCAAATCGTTGCCGTCGCGCAGGAACAGTTCGTGCGGGCGCACGCCGATATCGACGTAGAGATTGCCCGCCGGACCACCGCGCAAGCCGGCGTCGCCCTCGCCCGAGAGCCGCATCTGTGCGCCGTCCGTGACGCCGGCGGGGATTTTCACTTTCAGTCGGCGATTACGCTGCTCGCGGCCGACGCCGCCACAAGCCTTGCAAGGATGCTCGATCACCGCGCCCTCGCCCTCGCACGGTTCACAGGGAGCGACATTGACAAAGCGTCCAAAGACGTTGCTCTGCGTGCGCCGTACCTCGCCCGTGCCGCCACAGACCGTACAGGGCACGCGCTGGGTACCAGGCTCACCACCAGATCCGCCGCAGACCGTGCAGTGCTCGAGCCGCGAGGCGCGAATTTCCTCCTCGCAGCCGAACACGGCCTCCTCAAAGTCCAGCTCGATCTGGATGCGCAGGTCTCCGCCGCGGATGGGGCCGGCCGCGCGGCGCCCGCCAAAGAAGGCGTCGAAGATGTCGCCAAAGCCGCCGAAGTCGAATCCCTCGAAACCAGTCCCCTGAGCAAACGCCCCGGCCGAACCGTACTGGTCGTACTTCGCCTTCTTCTCAGGGTCGGAGAGCACTTCGTACGCGGCGGCGATGCGCTTGAACTTGGCCTCCGAGACCTCCTTCTGCGCCGGGTCGGTCACGCGATCAGGATGGTGCTCCATCGCCAGCTTGCGAAACGCCCGCCGGATCTCATCCTGCGAGGCCTCACGAGACAGACCAAGAATCTCATAAAAGTCGTCAGATTGAGCCATAG
>RKRS01000246.1 GCA_007571275.1 Dehalococcoidia bacterium | reverse complement strand
GGATGTCAGCGGTTGGTCGACACCGCGCATGATCGCGGCCGGTGTGGGCTACGTTCCGCAGGTCGACAATGTGTTCACTTCGCTGTCGATCCGCGAAAACCTCGAAATGGGCGGCTACATGCGCAAGACCGGTCTGCAGGAGCGGATCGCGGAAGTTCTGGCCATGTTCCCCGACCTCGAACGTCGCCCCAGCGAACGCGCGAGCCGACTATCGGGTGGTCAACGGCAAATGCTGGCGATGGCGCGTGCGCTCATGCTCGACCCGGTCATGTTGTGTCTCGATGAGCCAACCGCCGCACTGTCGCCCGCGGCCCGCGGTGAACTGCTGAGTCGGATCTACAAGATCCATATGTCTGGTGTGGGCATTCTGATGGTTGAACAGAACGCGACCGAGGCGTTGGTCTGGTCAGACCGCGGAGTGGTGATGGTCGACGGCCGGAAGGCGCTCGAAGGTAGTGGGACGGAGATGCTGACCAGCGCTGAGGTTGGCCGAGCCTTCCTCGGCCAGGTTGAAAATCAAGGATTCACGATCGAGGCGGGAAGCGCGCCATAGAGATCGCACAGCTGGTCACCATCGGCATTATCGTCGGCTCGATCATCGCCTTGGGCGCGATGGGTTTGACCCTGGTCTTCGGTGTGCTGGGGATCGCCGATTTTGCGCACGGCGACAAGATGGGCTGGGGTATGTTCCTCGCCTTCTTCGTCGTCTCGTCTGAAGGCGCGAACCTCGGCTTTGCTGGCGGACAGTTTGGCTCGCTGTCGTTCGGTTGGGGGTTGGTCGTTGGATTGCTCGTCGCGATGCTGGGCGTCGCGTTGATCTCCGTGACGTTGGAGCGCCTCGTGTTTCGACGTCTCAGGGCTGCCGGCGGCGGATTCTTCGTCTATGCCATTGCCGCGCTGGGTATATCGATCATGATGCGCGCCGTGATCCAGCTGATCTGGGGACCGTCCAATTTCCGCTACACGCCTGGCATTCATCCGGCGATTGAGATCCTCGGCGGGATTCGTGTGAAGCCGGACCAGTTCTTCATCGTCGGCGTCACCGTGCTGGCGGCAGTATTGCTCTACTGGCTGCTCTATCGAACTCGTTTCGGCAAGGCGATGCGCGCCACCGCCGACAATCCTGGCCTGGCCGAAGCATCAGGCATTGACACCCAGCGGATCCGTCGCGGCACGTGGATCATTGCCGGTATGTTGGCGGCGCTCGCGGGCGTGATGTTGGGTTTGCAGGCGGAGGTGCGCTTCGACGCCGGCTTCCGACTGCTGCTGCCGCTCTTCGCCGCCGTGATCCTGGGCGGGATCGGCAACCCGTGGGGCGCGTTGATCGGCGGGCTGACCGTTGGGATCGCTCAGGAGGTCTCGACGCAGTGGATCAATACCGGCCTCAAACCAGGCGTCCCGTTTGTGATCGTGATCGTCGTGCTCTTATTGCGACCACGCGGACTCTTCGGTCAGGCGCGCTGAGATGGAACAGTTCATTGTCACCCTGGTCACATTCGACGGCGCGGTGAACTGGACGGTTGGGTTCCTGACCACGGTGGCGATCTTCGCCATCCTGGCGCTGGCCCTGAACATTCAGTGGAGCGTCGGCATTCTCAACTTCGGCGTCGCCGCCTTCTTCATGGTCGGCGCTTACGTGTCGGCCGTGCTGACCTTGCCTGCGCCGGAAGGACTGGAAGCGTATGTCGCCGGATGGGGCATACCGATCCCGATCGGCTGGTTGTTCGCGGCGCTGTCAGGCGCGGTCCTGGCGATCCTGCTTGGCATTCCGACGTTGCGTCTGCGCGATGATTTTCTGGCGATTACGACCATCGGTGTGGCGGCCATCCTGCGTAGCGTTGCCAATTCGGTCGAGGGACTGGTCAACCGGAGTCGCGGACTCAACGGCATCGACGGGTTCCTCGAAGATCAGGTGCAGGGCGGCGATTACCGCTGGGTCGAACTGGCCATTGCTCTGGTCGTGCTAGGGATCGTCTATTGGCTGGTGACGCGGGCGACGGCGTCACCCTGGGGACGCGCCCTGCGAGCGATTCGCGACAATGAGGACACCGCCAGGGCGTCGGGCAAGAACACGGTGCGATTCCGTATGGGCGCGTTCATTCTCGGCGCGATGCTGATGGGGCTGGCTGGCGCGATCTACGCGCATCGCAGCGGGACGATATCTCCGCTGACCTTCTCCGATCTGCTGGGCACCTTCTTCGTCTGGACCATGTTGATCGTCGGTGGTAGTGGCAACCACCGCGGCGCGATCGTCGGGGCTGTGGTTGTCGGCTTCTTCTGGTTTGGTACGCCGTTGATCCAGGAGAGCCTCCCGGACTGGTTGGGCAGCCGCGTCTTCCAGGTGCGACAGTTCCTGATCGGCCTGCTGATCGTCGTCTTCCTGCTCTGGCGACCGCAAGGATTGCTGGCCGAGCGGGACCGCGTCAGTCGCTTCGTGTCACGCGGCCCTGATCAGCCGTCGGACAACGCCATCGGCTCCCTCTGGCGACGGCTGCGCAGCGCGGCCCCACGCTAAGTCAATGGCCGAGAACGACCGATGGGCAGCGCATGCGCACTGCCCATCGGGTGGTGATTGACTCGCGCAACCGGGCGCTACTGGGTCAGGTCGAATGCGGTGAGGCTGACCTCGGCGATTGTACCGCCCTCATCACTGTCCTCATATTGCCAGATGCCGATGTAACCGGAGGTGATGTCGCCGTTGTCATCCCAGTCCAGCGATGTGGCCGCGCCCTCGATGTTGATC
>RKRS01000240.1 GCA_007571275.1 Dehalococcoidia bacterium | reverse complement strand
TCGCTGACCGATGTGCAGCCTGAGGTGAACCTGCTACGCGTGACAATTCAGGCGCTCGCCGCAGTGCTCGGCGGAACGCAGTCGCTGCACACCGACGCCATGGACGAGGCGTTGGCGCTGCCCTCCGAAAAGGCGGCGCGTCTGGCGGTGCGGACCCAGCAGGTGATCATGCACGAGTCCGGCGCAGTCAACACGGTCGATCCGCTGGGCGGCTCCTACTTCGTCGAGCAGCTAACCAACGAGCTCGAACGCGAGGTATACCAATACTTCGAGCAGATTGATGCGCTCGGCGGCGTGATCGCTTCAATCGAGAGCGGCTATTTCCAGAAAGAGATCGCCGACGCGTCGGCGCGATTCCAGCGCGAGGTAGAGCGCGGCGACCGCACCATCGTGGGCGTCAATGACTTCGAGATCGAGGAGCCGATCGAGATTCCGATCCTGAAGATGGATCCGCAGGGCGAGGCTCGGCATCTCGAGCGCCTGCGCCGGACGCGGGCCGAGCGTGATCAGGATCAGGCGGCCTCAGCCTTGCAGGCGCTGGCCAACGTCTGCCGCGATCCGCGGGCCAACTCGATGCCGCAGATGCTCGACGCGGTGCGCAGCTACTGCACGCTCGGCGAGATTATGAACACCATGCGCGACGTGTTCGGTGAGCATCAGGAACATGTGGTGCTCTAGTCTGAGCAGCCAGCGGTGAGGTGAAGTCATGGTCACGGTCGAGCGGAAATCACTGGCGCCGACCGAATCGGTGGACGAATCCGCGTACCAGTTCCTTGAGCTGACGCTGCGCCTACCGGCTGAATGGGAGTTGACCTACGAGCGACTGTTCGAGCTGGGAGAATTAAATGGGCTGTTTCAGGTCGAGCGAACGTCGGAAGGGGCGTTGGTCGTGACCGGTCCACCGCCGCCAGCAGAGAGTGGCTGGATTGCCAGTCTGCTGACTGAGGCGATCTTGCCCTGGTCGTCAACCGCGCGCTGGCGGGTGTTTGACAGCACGTTTGGCTATGACCTGCCAGATGGTTCACTGCTCGTTCCCGATCTGTCGTGCTTGCCGATCGACCAGCTCCCCAAACGAGGTGACACAGCCGGCTGGTCCAGACCGTACGCGGGTTCCCCGCCGATGGTGGTAGAGATTCGCTCGCCGGGGCAGTCACTGGCGAGCCAGCAGCGAAAGATGGAGCTGTACATCGCCAACGGAGTGCAGCTGGGTTGGTTGTTTGATCCCAGGCGTCATCAGGTGCATGTCTACCGACCCAATCGGGAACCAGAAGTCCTGGTCGACCCGGAGTCGTTGAGTGGTGAAGACGTGATGGTGGGGTTGGTCGTAGATTTGTCAGACATCTGGCCGTAATCGCCAGCGGCGATAACTCGAATAGTTGGACAGGTGGAACAGGAGCACGCCATGGCAGGCCCACTGGATGGAATTCGGGTGCTGGAGTGTTCGACCTGGGGCTTTGGGCCAATCGGCGGGATGATGCTGGGCGACCTTGGCGCGGACGTGATCAAGATCGAGTCGCCGACCCGGCCAGACGCGGCGCGCTTCGTTGAGTCGGTCGCGGGAATTCCCAATCGGATGCCCGACGGACGCTCGGCGCTGTTCGAAGCGGTCAATCGGAACAAGCGCTCGTTGGCGCTCGACCTGAAATCCGAGCGTGGACGCGAACTGTTCCGCGCGTTGATCCGCGATACCGATGTGTTCATCGAGAACTATCGGCCGGGCACGTTTGAGAAGCTTGGTCTGTCGACCGACGCATTGATGGAGATCAATCCGCGCCTGATCCACGCGGCGACGGCCGGCTACGGATTCAAGGGAGCCGAAGCGCATCTGCCGGCGCTGGATGCAGTCGGACAAGCGCGAGGCGGCTTCATGTATTCCGGCGGTGGTCCTGGCGATCCGCCCAACTGGAACACGTTGGGCATCGCCGACGTAATGGGCGCGACCTGCCTCGCCTATGGCGTGCTCGCCGCCATCGCCGGGCGGGAGCTGAACGGCGGCAAAGGTCAGCGGATCGAGATATCGCACATCATGGCGACGATGTGGCTGCAGTATTGGGGGATCAGCGTTGGCATGATGCAGGGGCTGAACCTCTGGCCGCGCTTCGACCGTGCCAAGGCGGCGAATCCGCTCTGGAACCTGTATCGCTGCGGCGACGGCGAGTGGCTGATGCTCGGCATCCTCGAGGCGGAGCGTGACTGGGCATCGTTCTGTCGGGCGGTTGGGCTGGAGGAGATCGCCGACGATGAACGCTTCAGCACGCTCGCGCAAATGGGCCAGCACTGCGAGGCGTTGATCGCCATTCTCGACGAGCGCTTCCAGACGGCGCCGCGCGCGGAGTGGGAGCGTCGATTGGCCACGGAGCCGAATCTGATCTTCACACGCGTGCAACAGATCGGTGATCTGCCGACTGATCCGGCGGTGATCGCCAATGACTACCTCGTCGATCACGACCACCGCCACTACGGCCCGACGCCAACGCTGACACATCCAGTGCTACTGCACGGTCAGCCGGCGACGCTGCGTCGCGACGCGCCCGATCTGGGCGAGCACACGGCAGAGGTGCTGCAAGAGCGGCTCGGGCTGTCGGATGATGATCTGTCAGCGCTGATCGCGGATGGGGTGATCGGTTAGGTAACCCCTCCAGAGGGGGCTCTGGTTCCATACTTCCCCCTCTGGGGAAGTCGTCACGGAGTGACGGAAGGGGGCTTCCCTTGCTCGGAGTGTGTGAGGAAGCCCCCTCAGCCGCTGCGCGGCAGCTCCCCC
>RKRS01000272.1 GCA_007571275.1 Dehalococcoidia bacterium | reverse complement strand
CGCGAGACATGGCTGCCGCTGCACGGTCCGAGACTGGCGCGCGCCCGAGATTGGTGTGCAACACGACGCCGGTTGCGTTGATCACTGGTCGAAGCGACGAACACCAGCGTTCGGTCATCGCTCGCGCAGCGTCAGAGGCGATCTCCGCTCGCGTTGGTGTGGCGACGTCGCCGCTCGTCAGCTGTCGGCGCGCCTGCTCGATCTGCTCACGCACGGCGTCGACCACCAGATCACGCGGCCAACGCTCCAGCACAGCGCTCAGGGCCGGCTCAGCGAGCACTCGGTCGACACTCGGTAACGAGCGCAACGCTGCTGACACCGGGTGTTGTGCGCTGTTCGAATCCAACATTGTCACCATCCCGGTCGCTGATACGCTTCGACCAGCGCTCCAGCATGCAGTGACTGGAGCAAGCCGGCAACACTGGTTCCCAGTGCTTCCCTTCATCGTAAAGAACGGTGTGAAATAGCAATGCCCACGAATCTCCGCATTCCCGGTCCGACACCGTGTCCGCCAGAAGTGCTGGCAGCCGCCGGTGGCGAGATGATCAACCACCGCGGCCCCGAGTTTGCCGACTTGCTGGAGCGACTGACGAGCGGGATCCAACCATTCTTCGGCACCGATCAGGAGATTCTGATCATCTCGGCATCCGGCACCGGGGCGATGGAAGCGGCTGTGGTGAATACGCTGTCACTCGGCGACAAGGCGCTGTGCGTGACCGTGGGTTCCTTCGGTGATCGGTTCGGCACGATTGCGGAACGCTATGGCGCGGAGGTCACGCGCTCGGATATCGAGTGGGGTGAAGCAGCGACCCCGGACCTGGTCCGTGAGCTGATTCAACGAGATGAGTATGACGCCCTGCTGATCACACACAATGAAACCTCAACCGGCGTAACCAATCCGATCGGCGACATTGCCGCCGCAGTGCGTGAGGTGGCTGATCCGCTGATCATCGTGGACGCAGTCTCTTCACTCGGTTCGATTGAGATGCGAATGGATGACTGGGGTCTGGACGCTGTCGTGACGGCGTCGCAGAAGGGCTGGCTGTCGCCGCCAGGTATCGCAATGGCCGCGCTGTCGGAGCGCGGTTGGCAGGCGGCGAAGTGCTCGACGATGCCGAGTTTCTATTTCGATTTGACCACGCATCACGACTACGCCGAGCGTGGTCAACCGCCCTGGACGCCGGCGTTGCCGACGCTCTACGCAATGGATGTCGCCTTGCCCATGCTCGTGGCTGAGGGCCCAGAGGCGATCTATGCGCGACATCACCGCTTCGCCTCGTGGACGCGCTCGGCGGCGAAGGCGCTGGGCCTGGAGCTGCTGGCGGAAGAGCGCTATGCGTCGGATACCGTCACAGCGGTCAAGGTGCCGGAGGGCGTCACGGGCAGCGCGGTCTCAAAGCGGCTGCGTGAGGAGCATGATGTGGTGATCGCGGGCGGTCAGGGCAAGCTGGCGGCCTCGATCTGGAGAATCGGCCACCTGGGTTATCTCGATGAAGATGAGTTCGCCGCCTGTTTCTCGGCGCTGCAGGAAGCGCTGGTGGCGGAAGGCTTCTCCGCTGCCGAGGGCGCGGTGATTCCCGGGATTGACGGCTGAGATCTGTCTGCACAGAGCGAGCGTCTGATGGCTCGGATTCTGGTCAGTGAGCCACTAGCCGAAGAAGGGCTGTCCATCCTGCGCGACGGCGCAGAGGTGGACGCGAGATACTCGCTGTCCAGGCCCGAGCTGTTGTCAGCCATCGCCGACTGTCAGGGGCTGATCGTCCGCAGTGGGACGAAGGTTGACCAGGAGCTGATCGAGTCAGCGCCTGGACTACAGGTAATTGGTCGCGCCGGCGCCGGTGTCGACAATATCGACCTCGATGCAGCCACGGAGCGCGGCGTCATTGTACTCAATGCCGCGGGCGGCAACACGGTGTCCGCCGCTGAGCTGGCCGTCGCGCTGCTGTTATCGCTCTCGCGTCACCTGGCCGAGGCAAATGCGTCGCTCAAGTCTGGCGAGTGGAATCGCTCCGCATTTGTCGGCGCCGAACTACGAGGCAAGACTGTTGGGATTGTAGGGCTCGGGCTGGTTGGCGCCGCCGTCGCGCGACGCCTCCAGGCCATGGAGATGCGGACGATTGCGTTCGACCCATTCGTATCCGAGGAACGCGCGCGGAGCACCGGCGCCGAATTGGTTCCGTTTCCTGAGCTGTTGGCTCAGTCGGACGTCGTGACCCTGCATTCATCTGCGGCGCCCGATGCGCCAGCGCTACTAGGAGTAGCAGAGTTTGGAGCGATGAAACCGGGAGCGTTGCTGGTCAACACGGCGCGTGGTCGGCTGATCGATGAAGCGGCGCTGGCCGCCGCGCTGGACTCGGGGAAGCTGGCTGGGGCGGCGCTGGATGTGTTCGCCGAGGAACCAGCCAATGGCAATCCACTGATCAACCATCCACTCGTGCTGGCCACGCCACACCTTGGCGCTTCGACGCAGGAGGCACAGGAGCGGGTCGCAGTCGATATCGCAACCGAGACCCTCAAGGTGCTACGCGGGCAGCCGTCACAGGCGGCGGTCAACGCCCCGCTGATCGATCCCGAGTCGCTGGAGGTAGTGGGGCCATACCTGTCGGTAGCGGAGATGTGCGGTCGCCTGGCGACGCAGCTGGCCAGCGGTCAGTGGCGAGATATCGTCATCCGCTATCGCGGCGAGATCGCCAGCCATGACGTGACGCCGCTCAAGGCGTCGGTGGTGTCCGGGCTGCTCGCGCCGATTTCTGATGAGCACGTCAACCTGGTCAACATCAACAGCGTGATTGCGCATCGGGGCTGGCGCGTGTCGGAACGCAGCTCGCCCGACGCCGAACCGTACACAGCGACGATCACGGTGGAATTGCGAACCTCGTCGGGTGTGACATCGCTGATGGGGACGCTCGAGCACAACCGCGCGGCAGTAGTGGAGATCAATGGGTTCCCTGTGCATATCGGCGGGCCACGCTCGCGTTCCGGTCGCGTGCGGGACCATCTGCATCTCCTCGTGCTACGTAATGAGGACCGGCCAGGGCGAATCGGCGAGGTCGGCATGGCGCTGGGTCGGCTGGACGTGAACATCGCAGCGATGGACGTCGGATTCGATGCGGATGATCCGTCCGAGATGTCGCTGATGGCGCTGACGATCTCTCGTGCGTTGACGGTCGAAGAAGTGCAGTCGATTGGCGCGATTGACGGCGTCGAAGAAGTAGCCCAGGCGCAGATGTAGGACGAACTAGTCCAGTGGATGCAGGAGCAGGCCAGTCGGCAGTTTGGGCACGAAGTACGTGCTCTTCTGGGGCATGAAACTGCCAGCGTCAGCCGTGTCGATCACGTCCTGGAGCGTTGGCGCAGGCAGGATGAACGCGGCGCGGGCAGCGCCACTCTCAATTGCATCGATCAGTTCACTGAGATGATGCGTGTAGGTGACGGCCTGACCGCCAGCCAGCGCGTCAGCGTCGACACCGAGGAGCGGTTCAAGCACCACGTGTTGTAAGAGGGCAGGAGCCAAGCTGCGCCAGGCATCTGGAACGTCGTCAGGCATGGCTGCCTGAGTGGCGTCGGTCGGTTGCAGCAACCAGGCGCCAGCGGCGGTCACCAGTCCCAGCGACGAACTCCCATCAGGCAAACTGTCGACCAGTTCGGCGGCAGTCGCCTCGCTGATGCTGAAGCTCCTGCCCAGCTGAGCCAACAGACTCGCCGGTGGATCGGTGTGCACGACTCGGTGGGTCGCGCCAACCACGAGAGCCGGATCGTTCGCGCAGGCGATACCCATGAGCACGCTACGAGAACCTGGTCGGTCGTCGATCGAGGCAAGGGCTGATTCGTAGCGGTGATGTCCGTCCGCCATGTAGATGCGGTCATTGGCGAAAGCGTCGGTGATTTGGCTGACCGCCGTCGGGTCATCGATCCGACGGAGCGTGTGCCTGTCGCCTGTTGGATCGGTTCCTTCATTCAGGAACGGTTGACTGGTCGCCGCACCGATCAGTCGGGCGAGCTGGCCGTCGGCATCGGGAACGAAGGCCATCAGCGGAGAGATGTCAGCCCCAACCGCCGAGCGCAGCGCAGTGCGAGTGGCCTTTGGTCCGGGCATCGTGCGCTCGTGCGCCATGACGCCGTCGCCCCACTGAGTCAGCTCGACGGCGCCGAAGATCGCGCGGCGAACCTGACCATCGCCGAAGGCATGTTCATGCAGGTAGTAAGACGGCGTCTCGTCCTGAACCAGCGCTCCAGATGCCCGCCAGTCTCTCAGCAGGTCGGCGGCCACGTTGATGTCATCACCAGAAGCAGTCTCGATGTGAGCGATCTGGTGGGGGTTGGACGCCTTGAGTCGAGCGGTCTGGGCAGCGTCGACGATGTCATAGGGCGGGCCGAGGACAGCGCCCCAGTCGCCGACTACATCGGCGTCATATCGGAGGCCTCGGAAGGGCTGAACGTTGACCATGTTGTTTGTTCTCGCTCTGGCTGCTGCCGCTTCGGAGCTGATCGTATCTCACGCATTTGCGCGGTCGATAGTTTGGTGCGACGCTGACAGACATGCCGAACAAGCCCGGCCAGCGCCAGTCGCGCTTTTGCGTATTTTGCGGGATCGCGGACGGGAGCGAATCGGCGCTGTTTTTCCGCGACGGCGAACGTCGTTTCACGGATTCACGTCGCGGTGATCCGTCGGCGCCTTGGTCGGATGAACGCCCCGAAGTCTTTGTCTTCGAGAATCAGTTTCTGTTCTTCGATCTGACCTCGCTGGTGATTCCGCTCGCGCATTCAGACTCGGCGATCCCGTTCTACGCGCAGCAGAGCGAATTGTGGTCGGATTTGGGCGAGGTAGGCGCGACGGCGCGCGATCACGGCGAACAGACGATTCAGTGGATGCAGGATCGAAACGCCGATCGAGCGCCGGCGGGATTTCGCGTGTTCTGCAACTTCGGCTCGATGGGCGAGCAATCGCAGCCCCACGCGCATTTGCAGGTGCACGCCGCCAGAGAGCTGGATCGCTCGCGCTGGGCGCCGACGGGCCAGCCCTGGCTGGAGGCGGTGACGCGGGACGGCGCGACGATCGTGCATGAGACAGAGTCAACGATCTTCTACGACGCGCTGCCAACGCTGGAAGCAGGCCGCGCAAATCTGTGGCAGGTGACCGTCTCGGTTGGCTTCTCTTCACCGCATCGATCGCTCCCGAAACTGGCGCTTCTCGCGGTACCGCGCGATTCCAAGTCGCAGTGGGCGATGTGGCAGGATGTGGGCCAGTTGGGCGCCGACGTTGTGGAGTATGGAGCTGAGCAATCGCCGGGTGGATTCCGAGTGATGAGCAACTTCCCTGGTCAGCAGGCGGACGAGGAATTCGGCCCCGCGCACGTGTTGTTGATCGGTGGTAGTCACCTGGGGCTGTACGCGGATTACTTCTAGCGCGTTAGTGGAGCGCAGCTTGCTGGAGTTCGAATACCTGCGCGAGCGCTCGCTGCGCGGCGTCAACTATCTGCCCGAGCTGAGCCGATGTGAAGGATTGTCCCTCGGCTGTTCCCTGAATCTCCACCAGTCCACCGCTCGACAAACCAACGATGTTGCAGTCGACGTCGGCGGTGGAATCCTCCGCATAGTTGAGGTCAACCAGGACGTGTCCCTCGATGACGCCGATGCTGACCGCAGCGACGGCGACCTGAATCGGCGCCTGGTCATAGTCCAACGTGTCGATGGCCTGCCTGAGGGCGACGAACGCGCCGGTGATGGCGGCGGTGCGAGTCCCGCCGTCGGCGTCAAGCACGTCACAGTCGACATTGAACGTGCGCTCGCCCAGCGCGTCGAGATCGATGGCTGCGCGCAGGCTACGTCCGATCAACCGCTGGATCTCTTTGGTTCTGCCGGCGGAGAGGACGCGTTCGCGATTGGATCGAGTGTTCGTGGCGGCGGGCAGCATGTTGTATTCGGCAGTCAGCCAGCCTCGACCAGAGCCACGCATCCAGCGGGGAACCTGTTCCTCGATCGTCACGGCGCACAGGACTCGGGTATCTCCCAGAGAGACGATGCAGGAACCGGCGGCGTGTTTCTGGACATTGAGTTCAAAACTGAGTGAACGTAACTCATTGGGTTGGCGACCATCGGTGCGTACCATGCAGAGGATTGTACGAGGTATACGGAGCATCTCTGAGAGGAACTTCGAGTGACGATACAGGGCTACTCAGATCTGGACGGCGTTGAACTGGCGCGGATGGTCGCCGACCGTGAGGTATCGGCGATTGAGCTATTGGACGAGGCGATTGAACGCGCGGAACGGGTAAATCCGACGCTCAACGCGATTGTCTATCCGTGGTATGACCACGCGCGGGAAAACGCGCTTAGGGGATTGCCGGACGGCCCGATGCATGGCGTGCCGTTCCTGCTCAAGGATCTGTACACCTACTACGCGGGACAGATGATCTCAAACGGCTCGAAGATCTTCGCCGACTACGTGCCTGACCACGATCACGAGATGGTCGTGCGCTACAAGGCCGCCGGGCTGTCGATCTTCGGCCGCTCAACATCGCCTGAGCTGGGAATTACCTCAACCACCGAGTCCCAGCTGCATGGCAAGACCCGCAATCCGTGGAACACTGAACACACGGCAGGCGGGTCGTCGGGCGGCGCGGCCGCCGCCGTGGCGGCGGGAGTGATTCCGGTCGGCAACGCCTCCGACGGTGGCGGCTCGATCCGCATCCCCGCTTCATGTTGTGGGTTATTCGGACTCAAGCCGACGCGCGCGCGGACGCCATCAGGGCCCGACGTTGGCGAAGGCTGGGCGGGGATGTCGACGATCCACGCCGTGTCGCGATCAGTACGAGACTCCGCCGTCCTGCTCGATGCGACCGCTGGCCCCGATGTCGGCGCGCCGTACTTTGCGCCGCCGCCGGAGCGTTCCTGGGCTGAGGAAGTGGGCCGCGATCCGGGCAAGCTGCGAATCGGTGTCGTGATCCAGCCGTTTAACGACTGCGAGATCGATCCAGATTGCATCCGCGCCGTGGAACACGCGGCAGAGCTGTGCCGATCTCTGGGGCACGAGGTCGAGGATGCGTCGCTCGTGATCCCTGAGGAGGTGCGATCTCCGCTGTTTGACGTCATCCGTCCCTCTACTCGACTGGCGGTTGAGCTGCGCGCCCAGGAGTTGGGCCGAGAGCTGAACCCCGAGGACGTGGAACCGCTGACCTGGCGGATGATCTCGGGTGAGCTACCAACCTCGGTGGCATACATCGCCGCGACCCGCGCAGTCCATGCGACCGGACGGATCGTGGCTCGATGGTTTGTCGGTTCCGACAACGGAGGCTACGACGTGATGTTGACGCCAACGATGGCCACGCCGCCGCTGGAGCTCGGACGCTTGTCGCTGGATCGGGACGACATGTACGCGCAGGGTCAGGACGTCCAGCGCACTGTGGGATTTACCTCAGTCTTCAATGCGTCAGGTAATCCGGCGGCGTCGGTGCCTCTCTATTGGAGCGAGGCGGGACTGCCGATCGGGACGCAGTTCGTCGCGCCCTACGCGGATGAGGCGACGCTGATTCGGCTGGGCGCCCAGCTCGAGGCGGCGCAACCCTGGGCTGATCGAAAGCCTCACGTACACTCCGATTAATCAGGATTCGTTTCGGCCGCGCCTACGCGGGCGTGTCCCGCCAGTTCCTTCTTGTGGCGGCCGATACCAGCAAGTCAGGAGAGATCAGATGAGAACCGCCAACGCCATTGCCGAGATGCTGAAGCGCGAAGGCGTGGAGTTCGTCGTCGGATATCCGGTGAACCCCATCTTTGAGGCGGCCGCGCAGGCCGATATCCGCACCATCGTCGTGCGTCAGGAGCGCACCGCGATCCACATGGCAGACGCGTTCGCGCGAATGAACTCGGGCGACCAGGTGGGCGTGTACCTGACCCAGAACGGGCCAGGCGCGGAGAACTCCTTCGGCGGCCTGGCTCAGGCCTGGAGCGAGTCGGCCCCGCTGGTCGCGATCCCCGGCGGCTATGCGCGAGCGCAGACGAACGTCGCGCCCAACTTCAGCGGGCTGGTTAACTTCCAGCACGTGAGCAAGTGGACCGAGCAGCTGACCGACGCCAAAGACCTCTCCAATGCGGTGCGCCGCGCCTTCACGCACGCCAAGAACGGGCGTCAGCGCCCGGTCGTGCTGGAGATTCCCGGCGATCTCTGGGGCGCGGAGATTGACGAGCCGATCAACTACCGCCCGACGCCATCGCACCGCTCCGGGCCCGATCCGGCCGACGCCCGCAAGGCCGCCCAGACGCTGGTCAATGCGGAACGGCCCGTGATCTATGCCGGTCAGGGAGTCCATTACGCCAAGGCGTGGGATCAACTGAGGGAGCTGGCCGAGCTGCTTGAAGCGCCAGTGACTACCTCACTGCAGGGCAAGAGCGCCTTCCCCGAGACGCATCCGCTCTCGCTCGGCTCGGGCGGTCGCGCCTTCCCGCGCGCCGTGCACGAGTTCATTCAGAATGCTGACGTGATCTTTGGCATCGGCTGCTCCTTCGCCAAGACGGGCTTCGGTCTGCAGATGCCGAAGGGCCCGTACTACATCCACTCAACGCTCGACCCCGAGGACTTCAACAACGAGGTCGAAATCTCTGAGGGCATTGTCGGCGACGCGGCGTTGGTGCTTGATGCGATCATTGGCGAGGTGCGTGAACTCGTCTCAGGCTCGCGTGGTCGCGCCGACGCCATCGCAGCCGAGATCGCTCAGATCAACGGTTCGTGGCGACAGGACTGGTCACACAAGAGCGACTCGGACGATGCGCCGATTAACCCGTACCGCGCTCTCCGCGATCTGCACGCGACGCTGGACCAGACGGTCGGGATGGACAACGTCGTGGCCACCCACGACGCCGGTTCGCCGCGTGATCAGATGTCGCCATTCTGGAACTCGACGACGCCGCTCAGCTACATCGGTTGGGGTAAGACCACGCAGCTCGGCACCGGTCTCGGCTACGCCATGGGCGCCAAGGTCGCCTGCCCCGAGAAGACCTGTCTCAACGTCTGGGGCGACGCCGCCATCGGTATGACCGGCATGGACTTCGAGACCGCCGTGCGCGAGAATATTCCGATCCTCAGCGTGCTGCTGAACAACTTCTCGATGGCGATTGAACTGCCAATCATGCAGACCGCGACGGAGAAGTACCGCGCCACCGATATCTCCGGTCACTACGCCGACATGGCCAAGGCCTTCGGCGGCTACGGCGAGCGGGTCGAAGATCCTGCCGACCTGAACGCCGCCTTCAAGCGCGGCATCGCCGCCACCGAAAACGGCCAGCCGGCCATGATCGAGGTGATCACCTCAAAGGAGATCGACTACTCGATCCATCGCTAGAAGGAGCGACGCTTGATGGGCAATGGCTCAGAGGGCGGGCCATCCAAGATCTGGATGGTCCGCGCCGACAACGGTGAGAGCACCGAGCTGTGCGTATCCGGCGGCTTTACTGGTCTCGGCTGGACCGATCTCGGCGATCTGACAGGTGTCGACGACCGATTCGAGATAGAGGAGCGCTACCGTCAGGTGTGGCCCGACGAAGGGTCGGGGAAGCGTCGTGCTGTTGTCGGCATTCACCATCGCTTCCTGCTTGAGATGCGC
>RKRS01000009.1 GCA_007571275.1 Dehalococcoidia bacterium | reverse complement strand
ACCGCTTTCACTGCCTGCGCCGCCGCTCCCCAACCCTTCTCCGACGCCTGTAGCAGGTCATCCCGGGCCAGAAAATCGGCGGCCGCCTCGATGTGGTAGCCGGTGCGCGTGGTCATGGGCTGCAGCATACGCCCCGCGTCCCACACCCGTCCTACCGCCGCGTCGAGCACTCAAGTTTGCCGCTTCGGTTGCGCCCAACTTGACAAAAAGGGGAGGGTTAGGTTCGCAGCAACCGCCGATACAGTCCATAGCTCAGCGGCGGATTGGGATGGAGACCCCTATGAGCGAACGAAACTATTGGCATCGGATGAAGCATCGACAGCTCAGCCGACGGACGCTGCTGCGCGCCTCGGCGCGGGCCGGCGTTGGCGCGGCCGGACTGGCGCTCGTGGGCTGCGGCGATGACGGCGATGACGACGGTCAGCAGGCCGCCGCTCAGACTCAACAGCAAGCCGAACAGCAGCAACAAGCTGCCGAGCAGCAGGCGATGCAGCAGGAGCAGCAGCAACAGCAGGCGCAGGCGGCTCAGGCGACCGGCGGACCGAGGCCCGGCGGCACAGTGCGGGCGAGCTTTCACACAGATCCGGCGACAAGCGGCATTGGGTGGGACACGCACCAGGTAACCTCCGGCCATGCGTGGCACCACCACAGCAACATCTTCGACCGGATGCTCGGCTTTGACGACTCGGGGGCGGTGAGGCCGGAGCTGGCGAGCGCACTCGAGATTCCCGACGACGTCACCTACATCTTCACGATGCGTGACGGCGCGATCTTCCAGGACGGCGCGCCGGTCGACGCCGACGCAGTGCAGCTCAACATGGAACGCATCCAAGCCACAGAGGCCGCCGGGCTCGTCGCGGCAGGGATTGCCAGAGCAGCCACCATGGGGCGACCGATGACCGGACCTGGCGGATGGTCAACAGCGAGCCCTTCGGTCCGACAGTGTCCTACTTCCAGGCGTACCCGGGCACGAGCCTGCTGATCTCGCCGCAGAACTTCGACGATGTCGCGACGAATCCGGTCGGCGCCGGCGCGATGAAGTTGGTGGAGGAAGTGCCGGGCGAGCGTTGGACCGGGGAGCACTGGGACGGTTACTGGGACAGCGAGAACGTCCACATTGACCGCTACGAGCTGCACGTGTTTGCCGACGAGAACACGGCGCTGAACGCCTTTCTCAATGAGGACTTGGACTTCATCCCCCCGCCCGGGGGGATCCCCGCCGACTTCAAGGCGGAGCTGGGCGTTGCCCGGGGACAAAAGCTATTACCCGGGGCACGACAAGCAGATGGCTCACGAACTGATGGACGCCGCCGGCTACGGCGACGGGGTCACCGGCATCCAACTCGGCTACGCCGAAGAGAATCAGACCATCGTCACCGAGCCGCTCAACTCGCAGTTGCGCGAAGTCGGGATTGACCTTCAGTTCATCACGGGCAGCTTTGCGGAAATCGTCCCGCGTGTCATCCCCGACTTCCAAATTGAAGGAGGGGGAAGTGGACCCTGGACGACCGCGACGCTCTCGTGGGAGTCGCCGTTCGACCCCCACCCGCCCCTCATTCAGCAGTTCCAGATGGAGCTGGGGGCAATGTACGGCACGACCGACGGCTCGGGGACAGGCCCGGCCGATCTGAGCCAGAATCCCAACGACGAAGTGCTGGCCGAGCTTCACCGCACCCAAGAACTGGTCTTGGCGGCCGCCAAGCCGGCCACCCAGGAGGACCGCATCCCGCTGTATGCCAAGGTCTGGGAGGCGGTCGAGGAGAACATGCTGATGGTCTACACCCTCCAGTGGCCCTCCGCGTACGCGACGCAGGGGCATCTGGAAGGGTTCGAGATCATTCCCTTCTTTGGCTTGCCCAGGGGAAGTGGTTCCAAGTACGTCTGGCTCAACAACGTGTGATTGGAGACGTGCCAAGGAGGGCGACCACCAGGGTCGCCCCTACGAATTCATGTAAGGCAGCCCTTGTGGATGCCCTCTTCGCGCGGGCGTCACGGAACGTTGTAGTGAGGCACTAGTCACCGATGCTGCGCTACATCACGACGCGGATCGTCTCCTCGCTCGTCATCCTCTGGGTGATCAGCGTGCTGGTCTTCTGGCTGATGAACGTGCTGCCGGGCGACCCGGCGGCGGGCGTCTTCGGCCAGTATGCGACGCCCGAACAGGTTGAGGCGTTCCGGGAGCGGACGGGCCTGAATCGCCCGTTAGTGGAGCGCTACGGCGACTGGATCTTCAACATCCTGCAGGGCGATCTGGGCGGGTCGCTGATCGGCGATGTCCCGATCACCGAGACCTTCGCGCGGCGCGTGCCGGCGACGATGGAGTTGGGCATCCTCAGCCTGATGGTGGTCATCGGGGTCGCGATCCCGGTGGGGGGTGCTGGCCGCATTGCGGCCGGGCTCGAAGACGGAGGTCGCCGCCAGTACCATGATGATCGTCGGCAGTTCGATTCCCGAGTTTCTCACCGGCATCGCGTTGGTGATCGTGTTGGGCCTGGAGCTCGGCTGGTTCCCGGTCGTCGGCTACGTTCCCCTCTGGGAGGATCCGGTCGACAACCTGAAGCACATGGCGCTGCCTGTCATCGCCATCTCGCTGACCGCGACGACGCTGCTGATGCGCCAGACGCGCTCGGCGATGATCAACGTGCTCAACGACGACTACATCCGCACGGCGCGGGCCAAGGGGCTGGCCGGGCGGGTCGTCCTCGTCCGCCACGGACTGCGTAACGCGCTGATCCCAATCGTCACGGTGTTCGGCTTCCAGGCCGGCCTGATCTTCTCCGGCGCGGTGATCACCGAGACCGTCTTC
>RKRS01000257.1 GCA_007571275.1 Dehalococcoidia bacterium | reverse complement strand
TGGGGCAGTAGTTCCAGGGTCGTGGACCGGGTTCGGCATTGGGATAGCCTGTCGCCCAACCAGCGCCAGCGCTGATCGCCGCGGCCGAGGGTCGCGCCTGCCCGCCGCGAGTCATCGGCTGCCAGACGTGGACGTTTTCGACCTTGATCACCTCAGCGCCCAGATCCGCGAGCAACGTCGTCCCGAACGTCCCCGCCCAGACGACGCACAGATCGAGAATGCGAACACCTTCAAGTGGGAGCGTCATGAAGCGAGGATACTCCTCCGCTCCGGAAACGATGCCGCCAACGCTCTCATATCTCCTCCTCTGAGGAACACGCTAACCCTCCTAGATATCCCCCTGAGGGCACGCCAACCTCCTCATATCTCCCCCTCTGGGGGAGATGCCGTAGGTAGAGGGGGCTGCCCCAGCCAAAGCCCCCTCAGTCGCTCCGCGACAGCTCCCCCAACGGGGGAGCCCTGGGAAGGGAGCGACTCACTCCGTCATTCCCGCGAAAGCGGGAACCCATACGCGCGAGCGACACTGGCCTGGCTACGGGATTCCCGCTTTCGCGGGAATGACGAGAACCACACAGGGATTACCGATCTCGTGGGGAATGGAAGAATACCCTGGACACTCCCGCGCAGGCGGCGAGCCCCCTTCAGTCACTACGTAACAGCTTCCCCCAGAGGGGGAAGCGAAAGAATGGGCTTACGACAGCTCCCTCCAGGCGGGAAGCGAGGGAGTATGCTGCGGCAGCTTCTCTCAGGTGTGGGGACGTGAAGCGACGGCGGAGCTAACCGACCGCCCCCGACCGGCGCAGCGAGGCGATCCCCGACTGGTCGAATCCGCACTCCGACAGCACCTCATCCGTGTGCTGTCCCAGCAACGGTGGCGGACGTCTCAGACTCCACGGCGAGGCTGGCATGATCAGCGGTCGACCAGGAAGTTGTACCTCGCCCAGCTCGCCATGATGCGCCATCGCCCAGAAGCCCCGATCACTGAAGTGGGCGTCCTCGAACAGTTCGTCGACCGAGAACAGCGGACCGCACAGCACCTTCGCCTCCCGCGCCGCCGACCAGATCTCGCGCTTGGTCCGCGCCAGCGACCAGGGCAGGAACTGCGCATTGAACTCGTCGACCAGATCGGCGCGCAATCCAACCCCCGGCTGCCACCACTTCGGATCCTGCAGCCACTCGGGTCGACCGAGCATCTCGTTCAGTCGGGGGATGCGGATTGCCGCGCCCGAGAATTCCACGTAGCCGTCAGCGCATGGATAGACGCCACTGAGCATGCCCGCCGCCGGACCGGGCGCGCGCAACGAGCGCCGACCGGCGAACTCCCAGCCGATCGTCGCCGCATGCCGACGGTCAACGCCGTTGAACTGCGCGTCAGCCATCGCGAAGTCAACCTGCTGACCGATCCCCTGCAGCTCCGCCGCCGTCAGCGCGGCCATTGCCGCCGTGGCCGCCGCCGCGCCGCACTCGACCAGCGCCGCCGTCCCGTACATTTTGACCGGCTCGCGGTCCTGCACGCCGATTGAGTACATCTCCCCGGCGAAGCCGTAGAGCACGAGATCAGAGACGAGGAAATCGCGGTAGGGCGAGTCCTGTCCGAAGGGTGAGATCGAGATCAACGGCAGGTCGTCGCGTAGCGTCGATATTCGTTCCCAACCGAGACCCAGCTGATCCAGGCGGCCGGCCGGCTGCGATTCGATCACGATGTCGGCCCGCTGGATCAGCCGTTCGACCACCACAGCGGCGCCCGGTTGTTCGAGGTCCAGCACGATCGAGCGCTTGTTGGTGTTGAAGTAGAAGAAGGTGCCCGAGCGCTCCAGCCCGGGTACGCCCTCGTAGTACGGTCCCACCGACCGCGATGGATCGCCCGAGGGCGGCTCAATCTTGATCACGTCCGCGCCAAAGTCGGCGAACAGCTTGGTGCAGTACGGCCCGGCGATATGCTCGGTCAGATCAAGGACGGTCACGCCGTCGAGCGGCCCGGTGGTCATTGAGCGAGTGTAAAGGCTACGATCGCAGACGCGACCATGCTGGGATCATGACCACCGCGCAGACCGACCATTACAACAATCTCAGCGCCGAGTACCTGCGCAAGGCGCGAATCCACCTGTCCGAAGGCGATCTGCCCCAGGCGTCGGAAAAGGGCTGGGGCGCCGCCGCCGTAGCCGTCAAGGCCGCCGCCGAAACACGCGGCCTGCGTCACAACGGCCATCGAGAAATCTGGCAAGCCGTTGAGCGACTGGCCAACGAGACCGGAGACAAGGAGCTACGTGCACAGTTCGGTCTCGCAGGGGCGCTACACACCAACTTCTACGAAGCATGGCTGAGTGCTGAGATGGTCGAGGACTATCTCAGTCAGGTCGAGCAGCTGGTCGGGAAGCTGAACGGAGCCTGACCCCCTCGGGAACCGCCACACCCTCATATCTCCCCCAGAGGGGGCTTCCCTCAGCGGAGACGGAAGCCCCCTCAGTCGCTCCGCGACAGCTCCCCCAGAGGGGGAGCTATGGATCCTCAATCCGCTCTAGGGGAAGATGACAGCCCTGATCTCACACTCCCCCCTTTGGGGGGAGATGCCGTAGGCAGAGGGGGGCTCCAGTCGCCGAGAGAATTTGGAGTGGGGCGTAGACTGCCTTCCGATGGCTACGCATGAGCAAACGATCAATAGCGCGCTGGGCGAGGTGCTCCGCAAGCTACGACCGCATAGCTGGCGGGGCGCGGCTGAGGAACTCAGACGTCTGGACAGCGGCAGACGCGCTGACATCCTGATCGAAGAAGCATCCCAGTGGCCGGTCGTGATCGAGGCGGAACGTGAGGATCAGCTCAGCGCGGAGAAAGACGCGTTGGCGC
>RKRS01000093.1 GCA_007571275.1 Dehalococcoidia bacterium | reverse complement strand
GTCTGAGCCCCAGGCGGCCATCACCACGCCGACGATGTTCAGGCCGAGTACGCCGAAGACATAGAGCAAGCCGAGGTTGAGGTCGCGGATAAACCACGTCTCAGTGAACGGCATCGGCACGAAAATGAGGAAGACCGGCACAAAGGCCATGTACGGCGCGAGCTCAAAGGCCCAGCGATCCGCAGTGATTGGGCGGACGTCTTCCTTGGTCACCAGCTTGAGCGCGTCGGCGATCGATTGCAGGGTGCCGATCGGGCCAGTGCGGGTCGGACCGACTCGAGCCTGCAGACGGGCGAGAATCTTGCGCTCGAGGTAGATCAGGGCAAACGCGTTGATCGTCATCAAGGCGACGATGAAGATGATGCGCAGCAGCGCATCGATCCAGTCAGGCATGCTGACGCCGGCAAACTCGCTCAAGACCATTTAGCGCATCCCTGATGGCTGTTGCGGCTGCTCACGCAGGTTACACGCAGTCGGGCTTACACCCATCAGGCGGGGCAGACGAACATGGCGCGGCAGCGGCATTAGCGGTCAACCTCGCAGAGCACGATGTCGATCGAGCCGAGCGCCACGACGGCATCGGCGAGGTACGCGTTGATCACCTGAGGCTTGAGCGACGAGAGATTGTGGAAACATGGCGAGCGCATTTTCACGCGCCACGGCTGGTCAGTGCCATCCGAAACCATGTAGATACCGTATTCGCCACGCGGATTTTCCTGGCGCATGTAGATTTCACCAGGCTCAGGTCGTAGCCGGGCCGGCATCCGTTCAGGCATGATCGGGCCCGAGGTCGGCATCTGGTCGAGCGCCTGGCGCAGGATCGTGACCGACTGGCGCATCTCCTCGAGGCGCACCAGGTAACGGTCGTACACGTCGCCGCGCTCGCCGACGGGAATCTCCCAGTGGAACCGGTCGTAGATCGAGTACGGCTCGTCCACGCGCAGGTCGAAGGGCACGCCGGAGGCGCGCAGCATCGGGCCGGTCACACCGTAGGAGATCGCGTCCTCGGCGCTCATCACGCCGACATCGCGGCAGCGAGCGACGAACACTTCGTTGTTCGTCATCAGATCGTCGACATCGCCAATCCCGGTCTCGACCTGATCGAGCACCCAGTGCGAATCCTCGATGAAGGTCTCGTGCGGATCCCAGGCCAACCCGCCGACGCGGAAGTAGTTGTACATGATGCGGTCGCCGCAGACGGCCTCGAACAGATCCTGAATCCGCTCGCGCTCCTTGAACGTCCAGGTGAAGGCGGTGCCGAAATAGCCAACGTCGGTGCCAAACGCGCCCATGAACATGAAGTGCGAGAGCAGGCGATTGAACTCGGCCAGGATGAGTCGGACATACTCAGCCCGCTCAGGGATTTCGATCCCGGCCAACCGCTCAACCGCGTTCACATAGACCCATTCCGAGTTGAACGCGGCCAGATAGTCGGTGCGATCCTGGTAACCGAGCGCGCCACGATAATCGAGATTCTCAGAGAGCTTTTCTCCACCGCGATGCATGTAACCGATGTAGGGAATCGCGTCCTTGACAATTTCGCCATCGACAGTCAGCACCATGCGGAAGACGCCGTGCGTCGCCGGGTGCTGCGGTCCGATGTTGATGTTCATGTCGACGGTCTCGAACTCGCGCTCGACGACGACGGGTTCAGTGAGCACTTCACCTTCGAAGGTTTGCTGGACCATGCGGTCTACTCCCTGTTCCTCGTCAAGTCGCTACCGTCTACTCGTTGCATTCAGCTCACTCATCACTCGCCGCGTAGCTGCGCGCGCCGAGCGGCGGCTAATTCACGACCAAGTCGAACTCGCTCGGACTGAGCGGCAGCGCGGCCTTCAGGGTCCTCTTCGGCGTCAGGGATGCTCGGTAGTTCAGGCGGCGGCGGAGCAGGTGGACGGTCCGCTGTTGGGGCTGCCGCCCTGGCCGGAGCGGGCTCGGCGGCAGGCGCCGCCGCGGGCGCTGGAGTCGGACGCGGCGGCGGCGCGGCGCCCTCCTTGCGCGGACCGCCAGCTGGCGGCGCGCCGGCCAGGCGCTCGGCGCGTCGTTTGGCGGCGATCTCGCGGGCCCGCGCGACCCGCTCGGCCTGCTCCGCCTTGCGTGCGGCGCGCTCTTCCTCAGTCATGTCCTCGACACGCTTACGCGTCGGCGCGGCAGCGGTCGTGGCGACCGCTTCTTCTTCAACAACGGGTTCGGGCGGCGGGTGCTGCTTGGTAAAGAACTCAACGTCGACGCCCTGCTCCATCTCAATCGGAGCAAGCGGATGACTCTTGCGCAACGGATGGATGTCGAGGTCTTCGTCGAGCAGCAAGTTGCGCGGATCAGGGTGGCCGATGAACTCGATCCCGAACATTTCGCGGCATTCACGCTCGGCCCAATTGGCCATCTCGTACACGTCGGTCACCGATTCGACCATCGGATTCTCCGACGGCAGCCAGGCCTTGATCGTGACGGCCTGACGCAACGGAATCGAATAGAGGTGATAGACGATCTCGAGGCCGCGCTCTTCCCAGTCCACGGCGGTCTGATTGCGCAGCAGGTTCATCTGCAGGCGCTCGTCGTCGCGGCCACGCTCCAGCACTTCGTGAATCGAGTTGGCGGGAATCGTCAATGCGACGTCATCGCCTTTGGTCATGGCCGCGTCGAAATCGACCAGCGGCATGACCTCGCGGTAGGTATCAGCGATTGAGCCGGGCGGCGGCTCGTTGCTGGTTGGCTCTGCCGGAGCGGCGGGCGTACGACGTGATGTCATGGTTGCTTAGTATCCCCGCGCGCGTTCTTCAACGATCTTCTCCTGCAGAGCGAGCAGACCATCAATCAGAGCTTCCGGACGGGGCGGGCAGCCAGGCACGTAGACGTCGACGGGAACGATGTTGTCGACACCCTGAACGACGCGGTCGTACTGCGTGTACGGACCGCCGTTGGTCGCGCAGGCGCCCATTGAGATCACCCACTTGGGATGCGGCATCTGTTCATACAGCAGCTTGACAGCGGGGGCCATCTTCTTGGTCACCGTGCCGGCCACGATCATCACGTCCGACTGTCGCGGCGAGGGCCAGGGCACGATGCCGAAACGGTCGAGATCGTGGTTGGCCATGTAGGTCGCAATCATCTCGATCGCGCAGCAGGCCAGTCCGAAGGTCATTGGCCAGAGCGAGGATTTGCGCGCGGCCGAAATCAGCGCCTCGGCCGGCGCCTGCATCACGCCAGGCAGAACGATCTTGTAGGGGACGGTCGGCGGCGCGTCGTCAATGGCCTGCAGACGCAGCGACTCGGGCGAGATGATGACAGGCGTCGGATCGCCCATGTGTGGTGGTTGGGTCATGCGCCCCGTCTCGCTTCCTGCCCCACTCGTTTCGCGTTCCGTTAGTTGCGTTGCCAGTCGAACACGCCCTTACGCCAAGCGTAGGCGAGCGCGATCAGCAACGTGCCGATGAAGAGCACCATCTGCCAGAGGATGACTTTGCCGAAATCAGCATCGATCAATCCGAGGAAGGAGACCGCCCAGGGGAAGAGAAACACCACTTCAACGTCGAACACGAGAAACAGCAGGGCATAGGTGTAGTACCGGACGTGCACCTGAGCCCAGTTACGACCGATCGGCAGCATGCCGCACTCGTAGACCTGGCCTTTGAGCGCGGTGCGACGCTGGGGAGCGAGCAGCTTGGTCGCCAGCAACGCGGTCAAGACGAGCATGATCCCGACCGGAATCGCGACCAGGACGGCGCCGTAGTTCTCAAACAGATCTGACACGTCTACCTGCCATCACCCGCTCTGTAGATCAGCACCAGTATCGCAGTGCGAACAGATCGTACCCGCGCCCACTAATCAGGGTCAATGTCTGGCGCAGCGGAATGGGCTGATCAGCAGCTCGGCGACGCCGATTCGCGGAGGTCTCGCTCGTACTTGAATTCAATCGTGTCGTTCGCGTCGTCCAGCTCGCGCGAGTCGGTCCTGACGTAACCGAGACGTTCGTAGAGCCGATGCGCGTCCTCGAACCGCGTATCCGACCAGAGCTCAATCTTCCACGCGCCCTGCTCGCGAGCCCAATCGACGGCCGTCCCGAACAGGCGTCGGCCGAGTCCCTGTCCACGGAGACGCGCATCGAGGTAGAGACGGTGCAGTTCCACCGTTGGCCCATCAAGTCGTTCGGCGGCGATCGAGCCGACCACCTGCCCCGCCGGGTCGCGCATCACCCAGATCGCGCCACGCGGCTCGACATAGGGAAAGGCGGGTGGATCGGTGAGCAAATCCCAGAATTCTTCCTCCGGCTCCCAGCTGAACCCGTATTCATCAAAGACTCTATGAATCAGTTCGATCACCTCAGCCGCCGACTCGTGGCCAACCGATTCAATGTGGAACGTCATCGCGCGTTACCCTGCATCTGAAGACGGCAACGATCTCGTCACGTGAGGAGCACGATATGGGACCGCTCAGCGGTATTCGGATCATTGAGTTTCAAGGCATCGGGCCGGGACCCTTCTGTGGCATGATCCTGTCCGACATGGGAGCGGACATCGTGCGCATCGACCGCGCGTCAAGGGCGCCGTCAGAAGCGCCCGCTGATCCGCCGGGCGATCTGCTGGCTCGCGGTCGTCGCTCGATTGCGCTCGATCTCAAAAATCCTGAAGGCGTGGAAGTCGCGCTCAAACTGATCGAAGGCGCCGACGCGCTGTTCGAAGGCTTCCGTCCTGGCGTCATGGAGCGTCTCGGTCTGGGCCCGGACGTTTGCCTCGAGCGCAATCCCAAGCTCGTCTACGGACGCATGACCGGCTGGGGGCAGGAAGGTCCCTATGCGCAGATGGCCGGCCACGACATCAACTACATCTCGCTGGCCGGAGCGCTCGCGCCAATCGCGCGTAAAGGTCAGGCGCCAGTGCCGCCGCTCAACCTGGTCGGCGACTTCGGTGGCGGCGGGATGTACCTCGCCGTCGGGATGCTGGGCGCGCTGATCCACGCCGCCCGCACCGGTGAGGGGCAGGTCGTCGACGCCGCCATGGTCGATGGCGCCTCATCGCTGATCACCTCAGTCCACGCAGGTCTGGCCACAGGCGGCTGGCGACGCGGCCGCGCGGCCAACGTGCTCGACACCGGCGCTCACTTCTATGACGCCTACGAAACGCTCGACGGCAAGTACGTCTCGATCGGCTCAATTGAACCGCAGTTCTACGCCGAGCTGTTGCATCTGCTGGGACTCGAGAACGAGGAACTCCCGCATCAGATGGACAGCACCCGCTGGCCCGAGCTGAAGGACCGCGTCAGCGCCATCTTCCGTACCAGGACGCGAGCCGAATGGGAGGCCGTCTTCGAGGGCTCGGATGTCTGCTTCGGACCCGTGCTCGAGCCATGGGAAGCGCCGAACCACCCGCACGCCAAGGCGCGCGGCGCATTCGAAGAGGTCGCTGGGATCGTGCAGCCCGCGCCGGCTCCGCGCTTCAGCCAGACCAAGTCGGAAATCCAGGGACCGCCGGCCTATCCGGGCCAGCACACCGACGAGATCCTCTCCGAGATTGGTCTCAACGGGTCAGTCAGCGAAGGACTCAAGACCGCCGGAGCCGTGCGGTGAGCGCTGGTTCAGTCGAGCGCTATCGTCTCTATCCCGCGATCCAGGCGCAGCCCTCTGAGTGCGCCAAGCTGCTCAGCAGCGCGCAGCCCTTCAGCCGAGCTGCTGAGCAGCTCGGCCATGCGTCACGCGTCTGGACCGTCGGCATTGGCACCTCGTACAACGCGGCGAACGCAGCCAGTTGGATGCTGCGAGCGGCAGGACTGGAAGCGCGGCCACTGACGAGCTTCGAGTTCGCCACCTGGCCCCCGCTGGCCGATGCTGACGCCGTATTGCTGTTCGCGCACACCGGTCGCAAGCAGTACAGCGGCCAGGCTCTGGCGCGTTGCATCGAGCGCGGTGCCCCCACCGTCGTGATCACAAAGGTCGACACTGAACTCGATACCGATTCGTTCCCCGATAGCGTCACGGTGATTCACACCACGACGCAGGACCCCTCGGCGATGTATACGGTCTCGCACACTACAGCGATGACCGCCGCGGCGATGATCGCTGACCTGGTCTCTCCAGGCGCGCTCGGCGATGTTTCGGAAATCCCATCAGCCCTGGCCTCGGCACTGACGCTCGAGGAGCAAATCGCCGAGCTGGCTGCAGAGTGGTCATCGGGCGCGCTGATCGCGCTTGGCGCTGGGCCGATGCTGACCGCAGCGGAAGAGGCGCATATCAAGATCGCTGAGGCGTCGCGCCGCGCCGTGCGTCACCAGGAGCCTGAGTCGTTTCTGCATGGGCCGGTCGTGCAGATCGTGGATTCAGACCGAATCCTCTCCTTCGCCGCCAACGATGAAGCGGCGCAACGCACCCGTGCGATTACCCGGCTGACGATGGACATGGGCTGCGCCGCCGCCTGGGTCGCGCCAGCGAGCGTCTCCGCTCCGGAGTCAGCGCGACACCTGATCCTCAGCGAGCTCGCGCCCGCGCTGCTGACCATCCCCGCAGTCGTACCGGCACAACTGTTGGCCGCGCACCTCGCCGCCAACGATGGCGTCAACGCCGACGATTTCCGCACCGACGTGCCCGAGTTTCTCGAGGCGCTCTCGAAGCTGTCGCTGTAGCTGGAATCCGTCAGCCCAGGACGCCGATCCGTGACTCAAGGTCGGCCTGCTGTCGCCGAAGATCAGCGGCCAGCTCTTCCGCCTGTTGGACCACCGCCCGGGGAGCCTTGGTGCGGAATCCAGTGTTAGCAAGCTTGGCCTCGGTACCGTTCAATCGCTTGACGATGCTGTCCAAGTCCTTGCTCAACCGCGCCCGCTCCTGCTCCAGATCGATCAATCCACCCAGTGGCAGAATGATCTCCGCCGCAGGCAGTACAGCCGAAGCAATCTGCTCGGCTGGCGCGGCGCCGCGCTGGGACACGATCGACAGCGGTCGAACACGGGCGAGCACTTCCACAATGGAGGCCGATTCCTCGACCGCCCAGGCCACATCGGCCTGCGGTAGCACGTATGCCTCAGCCCACTGACCAGCCTGGACCCGATAGTCAGCGCGAACCTGTCGGACGGCGGTGACGATCGCCTGCACCGCAGAGAACGCATCCTCCGCTTCGAGGTCCCGCGCAGCGTCGCCCGCTTGCGGGTAACGAGCGCCAATCAGCGCAGTCGTGTCTGCCTGGTCGCCGAGATGTGGTCGCAGTTGCTGCCAGATCGCCTCGGTGACGAATGGCATCCATGGATGAAGCAGGCGCAAGCCGCCGTCGAGCACCTTCGTCAGAACAGGCAGCGGCGAGCGGTCGCCCGCCCGCAACCGCACCTTCGACGCTTCCACGTACCAATCAAAGAACTCACCCCAGAGGAAGTCCTGAATCTGGCGTCCCGCTTCGCCGAGCTGGAATTGCCGTAGCAGCTCATCAACCGAATCAGTCACGGCCTGTAACCGCGAGAGAATCCAGCGGTCCTCGAGCGCCGTGACGCCTTGAGCCTCGCGCCCCTCGTCAATGGCGCCGTCCACCTGCGCGATCTCGCCGAGCACGAACTTGGCGCCGTTCCAGAGCTTGTTGGCGAAGTTGCGCGATCCCTCAAGCCGCTCGTCGGTGAGACGCATGTCGTTGCCCGGCGTCGAACCAGTTGCGAGTGTGAAGCGCAGCGCGTCCATGCCGTACTGGTCAGCCTTTTCCAGCGGATCGACCACGTTGTCGAGCGATTTCGACATCTTGCGACCCTCGGCGTCCCGCACGAGACCATGCAGATAGACCGTCTGGAACGGGGCCGAACCCAGGTTGTAGCAGCCCAACATGATCATCCGCGCAACCCAGAAGAAGAGGATGTCGTATCCAGTTTCCATCACCGATGAGGGATAGAAGCGCGAGAGATCGTCCGTAGTCGCGGGCCAACCCAGGGTGGAATGCGTCCACAGACCCGAGCTGAACCAGGTGTCGAGCACATCAGGATCCTGTACCAGGTCGGCGCCGCCGCAGGCGGGACAGACCGTCGGATCGGTCAGTTCGACGATTGGGTGAGCGTCCTCGCCGATGGTGATTTCTCCGTCGTCGGAGCGGATCATCGCCTCGTCATCGCAGTCGGTGCAGTACCAGGCGGGAATCCGATGTCCCCACCAGAGCTGACGCGAGATACACCACGGTCGGATGTTGTCCATCCACTGCAGATAGACCGAGGTTGAACGCTCCGGCACGATCCGCACCTCGCCCTCGCGCACAACACGGGCAGCCTCGGCCGCGAGGTCGTCGGTATCCACGAACCACTGATTCGAGACCAGCGGCTCCACCACCACACCCGAGCGCTGCGAGTGTCCCACGTTGTGGACGTGGGTCTCGGTCTTGACCAGATAGCCGTCTTCCTCAAGGTGTTGCGCGACGAGCGTTCGTGCTTCGTCACGATCCATGCCGGCGTACAGACCGGCTTCCGGCGTCAGCGCGCCATCCCAGTCAACCACCCGAATCGGTTCCAGACCGTGGCGCTCGCCGATTTCAAAGTCCAGCTGGTCGTGGCCCGGCGTGATTTTCAGCGCGCCGGTACCGAACTCCAGATCGACTCCGGCGTCGGCGATCAGCGGAATCAGTCGGTGAAATCCGCGCAGCGGCAGCCGCACGTGTCGACCCAGATGCGGCTGCCAGCGCTCGTTGTCGGGATGCACGGCGATAGCGACATCTGCCGGGATTGTCTCGGGCCGCGTCGTCGCAATGACCACGCCATCATCGAGTTCCTGGCCACGCTCATCGACAAACGGGTAGCGAACGTACCAGAGCTTGCCTGCTTCCTCGCGGTACTCAACCTCAACGTCCGACAGCGCGGTCAGCATCTGCGGATCCCAGTTAATGATCCGAGCGCCGCGGTAGATCTTCCCGTCTGTGAACAGATCGACAAATGTCCGACGCACAGCGTCGCGCGGCGTTGGATCAAGGGTGAAGGCGGTGCGCTCCCAGTCGCAGGACGCGCCCATCCGCCGCGCCTGCGCGGTAATCCGCGGACGGGTCACTCCGACCCAGTCCCAGACCCGTTCCTCAAATGCCTCGCGTCCGAGATCGTGGCGGGTCATGCCTTCACGCGCGAGCTGTTGCTCGACCACGCTCTGCGTCGCAATCCCGGCGTGATCGAGCCCTGGCAACCAGAGCGTCGGCTCGCCCAGCATCCGATGCCAGCGGATCAACACATCCTCAATGGTCAGCGTGACCGCATGCCCCAGGTGGAGGACGCCGGTGACATTGGGCGGCGGCATGATCACGGTGAACGGTTCGGCGTCGCTCTCGGCGGCCTCAGTCGGGCGAAACCAGCCGTTGTCCTCCCAGAAGCTGTAGATCGGGTCTTCAACGACCGAGGCGTCATAGGCGCCGGTCAGTGCACTCAGGATGGAAAGATCGAACTCGGTTGTGGCCACAGCTGCACTCCGCTTGATCATCGGGTAGGTTCTGGCTGGGGATGAACGGTTTCGGGTTCGACGCGCGCTCGTCACTTCGCTCTGTGCGCATGCGACGCGCCGAACCTACCCTACAGCGACCAGGACGCCGTCGATCACTTCCGACCCAGCTAACGGACGCTCAGCATCGACGGCCAACCTGCGTTGTCGACGCTGCTTGGCGGCTTCGAGCTCGTAGAGCATTTCCAGGCCTTGCCGCGTGTCACTGGCGACCCGCGCCGGATCCTGACGCTCGAGACGTCGGCGGAAGAGCCAGTATGTGAACGCCTGCCACTCGCTGTGTTCAATCCGTTCCGGATCGACATGGTGGCGGTTGGCGGCTGTCCGGTACTCACGCAGCAAATCAGCCTGGCGAGCGCCGTAGATTCGCCCGAAGACGTCAGAATCCAGTTCCTGTCGCGCATGCGAGAAGGCGAGTCCGCTGCGTTCCTTTTGCAGCACCCGCTCCATCGCCAGATGCAGCGCCTGTTCGACGCGCACGCCGTAGAGAAAGTTCAGATGCGCCCAATACTTGGCTGTGCCCAGTCGCTCCTGAAACGCTGCTTCGCTCAGCGGGAACGGTGGCGACTCGTCAACCAGCAGCGCATCGACCTCGTGTGGCGGCAGCAGTCCGGTCGGTGCGGAATCACATATACGCTCGGCCAGCAACAGCCAGTCAAACGCCTCATGCTCAATCAGATAGACAAACTCGCGGCCGTTGATCGTCTCGCGCGGTGATTCCCAGTCGCGGATACAGTCAAGCAGCGCTTCGAACCACGGCCGGCCAGCGCGCAGCTGAGCATGAAACGCAGCCAACAACGCATCTGGCCCGAGCTCGATGAGTTCACCGTGGATCAGGTGCTCGTCTTCGGGTCGGTGATCGGGAGCAAAGCCGGTCTCGACCGGACCGTCGCGATCAGCGAGATGCGGGAAGAGGATGTCGCCTGCGTTCTGGGACTGTGCCGCCGCCATACTCAGCCTGTCCTCACTATGCCGCTTTGCCGCAACAGCGTTTGTACTTCCGGCCACTACCACAGGGACAGGGCGCGTTGCGACCGACCTTCTGGCCACTCCTGGTCGTCTGGCGAGAAGCAACGGCGACGCCCCCGCTCGATTCGCGGACATTGCTGACCCGGACCGGATCGCCGCTCTGGGCAGGGGACACGCCACGCGCGCGCCGGCGGACCGGGGCCGCGCTGCGTTCCTCAACGCGGATGGATGCGTGCATCACCGAGGACGAAACCTCTCGTCGTAGCGCCGCGATCAGCTGGTCGAACATGTCGAACGCCTCACGCTTGTATGTGACCAATGGATCCTGCTGACCGTAGGCTTGTAGCCCGACGCCCTGGCGCAGCCCGTCGATCTCGGTCAGATGACGAATCCAGAGCCGGTCCATCGTGCGCAGCACGAGTCCGCGCAACAGCTCAATCGAGGCGCCGTCCTGAGTCGCCGCATCGATCCGCGCAGCCAATCGCTGCAACTCGACCCCGGCATGGGCGCGCAATGCATCGACGCATTCGTCCAGCTCCGCGCCATAAAGCGCATCTCGGTCGAGACCGGTCAGCGGCAACACCTGCGCCGCTTCCTGCCAGAACTCATCGGCAGTGGTTTCGTCCCAGAGTTCATTGGCGAACGAGCTTTCAATGTCATCGATCGTGCGTAACAGCATGTCCTCGACGATCTCGGGCAGCTCATCCCTGGCGGTCAGCACCTTGTCGCGCTCCGTGTAGATCACCTCGCGCTGGCGATTGATCACATCGTCGTAGTCGACCAGGTGCTTGCGGATATCGAAGTGGTAGGTCTCGACTTTCTGCTGCGCCTGTTCGAGCGCCTTGCCGACCATGCCCGATTCCAGCGGCGCGCCGTCCTCGAGGCCTGCCTTCTCCAGCATGCCCGGCAGCCAGTCAGGGGTGAAGCGCTTCATGATCCCGTCCTCAAACGAGACGTAGAAGCGCGACGAGCCCGGATCGCCCTGACGTCCGGAGCGGCCGCGCAGCTGATTGTCGATCCGACGCGACTCATGTCGCTCGGTACCAATCACCGCCAGTCCGCCACGCTCAGCGACGCCTGCGCCCAGCTTGATATCCGTCCCACGACCGGCCATGTTCGTGGCGATGGTCACCGAGCCAGGATCACCCGCATTGGCGATGATGTGCGCTTCGCGCTCATGCTGTTTGGCGTTGAGCACCTCATGCGGAATACGGCGTCGGCGCAGCATCGTTGACAGCCGCTCCGAGGTCTCGACCGACGCGGTGCCCACGAGCACTGGCCGACCTTCGGCCGTGAGATCCGCGATCTCATCGATGGCGGCGCCAAACTTGGCCTGCTCGGTGCGGAATACGAGATCGGCCTGGTCGTTGCGGACCATGTCCCGATGCGTGGGAACGACGATCACATCCAGCCCATATATCTTGTGCAGCTCCTCGGCCTCAGTCGCGGCCGTACCGGTCATGCCGGCGAGCTTGTTGTACATGCGGAAATAATTCTGGTACGTGATCGTCGCCAGCGTGACGGTTTCACGCTCGACTGATACGCCCTCCTTGGCCTCAATCGCCTGGTGCAGGCCTTCCGAATAGCGACGACCATCCATCATGCGACCGGTGAATTCGTCCACGATCACAACTTTGCCGCCGCGCACGACGTAGTCGCGGTCGCGCTGGTATATGAATTGCGCCTTGAGCGCCGCGTCGAGGAAACGGGTCAGGCGAGCGTTCTCACCCTCGAAGAGATTGTCGATCCCGAGCGCATCCTCCACTCGGGCAATGCCCTCTTCGGTCAGCGCCACGCTGCGCGACTTGAGATCGAGCGTGAAATGGGCCTCGCCCTGTAGCCCGCGGACCAGGTTGGCGAAGACCCGGTACGTGTCAAGCGATTCCTCCGCCTGGCCGGAGATGATCAACGGCGTCCGCGCCTCGTCGATCAGGATGTTGTCAACCTCATCGACGATCGCGTAGGCGAGCGGCCGCTGCACCTTCTCCGCGACATTCATCACCATGTTGTCGCGCAGATAGTCGAAGCCAAACTCGTTATTCGTGCCATAGGTGATGTCCGCGCGGTAGGCCTCCTGTCGCGTGACTGGACGCAGCATCTTCAGATCACCCAGTTCGCGTCGGCGTTGCAACTCCTCGGGATCGAGCGATTCGGGATTGTCGATGTCAACGGTGGAATCGGCCTCAGGATCAAACATGAACGCGGCGCGGTGCTGGAGCACGCCAACGCTGAGCCCGAGCGCGTGATAGATCGGCGCCATCCACTGGGCGTCGCGCTTGGCCAGGTAATCGTTGACCGTGATCAGGTGCACGCCGTCGCCCTCGAGCGCGTTCAGGTAGAGCGCGAGCGTGGCGACCAGCGTCTTGCCCTCGCCGGTCCGCATCTCGGCGATCTTGCCCTGGTGCAGGACAATCCCCCCGACGATCTGCACGTCATAATGCCTCATCTGCACCTGTCGGCGCGCGGCTTCACGCACCACCGCAAAGGCCTCGGGCAGGATGTCGTCGAGCGACGCCCCGTCCTCAAGACGTTCGATGAACTCCGCGGTCTTGGCCCGCAGTCCGTCGTCGCTCAGTCGCTCAAACTGTGGTTCCCAGTCCGCCACCGCCGCTACAGCTCCCTGTAGTCGATTGACCTCGCGAGCGTTCGCATCGCCAAGCAGCGCCCCTGCCCGTTTCTTCGCCCGATCCAACAAACCCATCCAGCCAATCCCATCTGCTCAGCCCCAGCGCAGGGCACACCTGCCACCATCATAATCGAGCAGCGAGCCCAGATGCAGCCGTCGCTCAGAGACACTCCGACGCAGAGTGAGGAACAATCACGACTCAGCGATAGCCGACGATGAAACAGCAGCGCCCACGCTCAACCAGGACATGGATCGCGCATGGCGCAGCCAGGCTCACTCACAGGTCACTTGGCGACTTGCCCGGCGACTCCGCCGTACGCGTTACCTGAACAGCGCCCCGACGGAGTCGCCTTCGTGGATGCGGCGGATTGCCTCACCGATCAGCGGCGCGATCGAAACGATCTCCAGGCTGCACATGCTTGCCTCAGTCCTCGGTGGCAGTGTGTCAGTGACAGCGACCCGACTAATCGGGCTGGCCGCCAGACGCTCCAGCGCAGGATCAGAGAGCACGCCGTGCGTCGCTGCGCCATAGATGCGCTGCGCCCCCTCTGAGCGCAAGAGCTCAGCCACGTGCACCAGTGTGCCGGCGGTGTCAATCTCATCGTCAATGATCAGCACGTCGCGGCCGGCCACCTCGCCGATCAGCTGCATGACCTCAGCTCGATCTTCATTGCCGCTGCGACGTTTCTCCGTGATCGCCAGCGGCAGGTGGAGCCGATCAGCCGCCGTGCGGGCGCGTTTGGCCGAACCCAGGTCAGGCGCGACGACCACGCCATCGAACCCCTGTGCTCCAAAGTGATCGACCAGCAGGCGCTGACCGGTCAATTCGTCGGTCGGGATGTGGAAGAAACCCTGAATCTGCCCCGCGTGCAGGTCCATGGTCAGCATGCGGTCGGCCCCGGCGGTCTGAATCAGATCAGCGAAGAGACGGGCCGTAATCGGGACGCGCGGCTGATCCTTCTTGTCTGAGCGCCCGTACGCGAAAAAGGGGACCACGGCCGTGATCCGCCCGGCCGAGGCGCGGCGGGCGGCATCGATCATGATCAACAGTTCGACCAGATGGTGATTGACCGGCTTCGCTCCAGGCTGCACGAGAAACACGTCCCGCTCACGAATGTTCTCGAGGAACTGGACGAAGGTATTGCCATTGGCAAAGTCGAAGACGTTGGCGGCGCCCAAGTTGACGTTGAGCGCCGCGCAGACATCGCGCGCCAATTGCGGGTGCGCGTTGCCTGTGAAGATCACCGGATCGCCGACAAACCGGCTCATCGGAACACTCCCCAGCCTGGCCATGCGTTCGCGGTCACGGTAACTCACGGATCGGCCAATCGCAGTCTCGAGGCGCGGACTGTCCAAAGTATGCACGTGCTCGGTGGAAAAATCAGCGCGCATTCACCGGAATCCACCACCTACGCCTGACTCGTCATTCCCGCGCAAGCGGGAACCCCAGCAGCTCGGAGACCGCGGCGCTATTGAGTTGAGTGGATTACGAAACAGCGCCATACCCGCTTCGGTCGCTGAAACTCTCTTGCGACACTGGGGATCGTTGCTTACGATGCATTCGTTAGCACTCGCAGCCTGTGAGTGCTAACGTCCTATTGCGAGCCAACAGCAAGACAGCATGACAGCAGGGATTGGAACACAGCAACATGGCTACCGAGCTCAAGCCGCTCAACGACCGCCTCGTGATCAAGCCGCTCCAACAGGAGCAGGTGCTCTCCTCCGGCATCGTGATCCCCGACTCGGCCAAAGAAAAGCCGCAGCAGGGCGAGGTCATCGCCGTGGGCCCGGGCAAGCGCGATGACGACGGCAACCGCGTTCCGCTCGACATCGAGCTGGGCGACCGCATCCTCTACAAGAAGTACACCGGCCAGGAAATCCAGATCGACAACGAGGACCTGATCGTGCTCGAGGAGCGCGAGGTCCTGGCCAAACTGATCGTCTAGTTCAGCGCGCGACCGCTGACCGCTGATCACACTCAGGAGTAAACATGGCCGGTAAGCAACTCGCGTTCGACATGGATGCGCGCAAGGCATTGCGCGAAGGTGTCGACGCTCTCGCCAACACCGTCAAGGTCACGCTCGGCCCCCGCGGCCGCAACGTCGTCCTCGACAAGAAGTTCGGTGCGCCGCTGATCATCAACGACGGCGTCACCATCGCCCGCGAGATCGAGCTCGATGAGCCGTTCCGCAACATGGGCGCCCAGCTCGCCAAAGAGGTCTCGATCCGCACCAACGACGTCGCCGGCGACGGAACGACCACCGCCACCGTCCTCGCCCAGGCGATCGTGACCGAGGGCCTGCGCAACGTCGCCGCCGGGGCCGACCCGATGGCGCTCAAGCGCGGCCTCGACCACGGCCTGCGCGCCGTCGTGGACGAACTCCGCGACATGGCCGAGCCCGTAGAGAAGAAGGAAGAGATCGCCGCGGTCGCCACCATCTCCGGCGACAACGAAGAAATCGGCGACATCATTGCCGACGTGATGGAGAAGGTCGGCAAGGATGGCGTGATCACCGTCGAAGAGGGACAAGGGATCCGCATGGAGACCGAGTTCACCGAGGGCATGCAGCTCGACCGCGGATACGTCTCACCGTACTTCGTCTCCAACAATGAGCGCATGGAAGCGGCGATCGACGACCCCTACATCCTGATCACTGACCGCAAGATCTCCGCCGTCCAGGACGTCGTCCCGCTGATGGAGAAGCTGCTCCAGATCACACGCAACTTCGTGATCATCGCCGACGACGTCGACGGTGAAGCGCTGGCCACGCTCGTCGTGAACAAGATGCGCGGCACGATCAACGTGCTCGCGGTCAAGGCGCCCGGCTTCGGCGAGCGTCGCAAGGCCATGTTGGAAGACATCGCCGTGCTGACCGGCGGCACCCTGATCACCGAGGAACTGGGCCGCACGCTCGAGCAGACCCAGGTCGCCGACCTCGGCCGCGCCCGCCGCATCGTCTCCTCCAAGGACGACACCACCATCGTCGAAGGCAACGGCACCGACGAAGCGATCCAAGACCGCATCAAGGAAATCAAGTCCCAGATCGACGTCACCGCTTCCGACTTCGACCGCGAGAAGCTGCAGGAACGCATGGCGAAGCTCGCCGGCGGCGTTGCGGTGATCAAGGTCGGCGCCCCGACCGAGGTCGAACTCAAGGAAAAGAAGGCGAAGCTCGAAGACGCGCTCTCAGCGACCCGCGCGGCTGTTGAAGAGGGCATCGTCGTCGGCGGCGGTTGCGCCCTGCTGCGCGCCGACCGCGCACTCGCGCAGATGGACGCCGACTCGATCGGTGACCAGCGCACGGCCGTCCGCCTGCTGCGCACCGCCCTCGAGTCGCCGCTCCGCCAGATCGCTTTCAACGCCGGCCAGGAAGGCTCGGTCGTGATCGGCAGGATCCGCAAGGTCGACGAGGACACGCACGGCTACGACGCCAAGCTCGACCGCTACGGCAACCTGATCGAATATGGCATCGTGGACCCGGTCAAGGTGACACGCTCAGCGCTCGAAAACGCCGTCTCGATCGCGGGCATGGTGCTCACCACCGAGAGCCTCGTCGCCGAAATCCCCGAAGCGCCGACGATGCCCGCCGGCATGCCCGACATGGGGATGGACTACTAACACCGATTGTCCTCAGCTCTCAGGAGCTATCACAAAGGCCCCCGACTCTGAGAGTCGGGGGCCTTTGCATTGTGCGTTCTCTGAGCGCCGACGTCCTACTCGTCGGGCAAGGCGACGTAGCCGCCCTCCGTGTCGTAGCCGCTCGCCGAGACGCCGACCAGATCCAGGTCGTCATCATCTTCAAATCCGAAGCCGAAGTCTCCCAGATCGTCATCATCGTCGCTCTGGAAGATGCCACTCGGCGGCGCGCCAGGCAGTCCGGCTGCGAGTGGCAGCGGTTCAGGCTTGGGCAGCGGCGGCACCTCGATCTTGGCTCGGGCCGGGATCATCTTGCCGATGATCACGTTTTCCTTGAGCCCCTTGAGCTCGTCGACCTGACCCGTGATCGCGGCCTCCGTGAGGACCCGCGTAGTCTCCTGGAAGGAAGCGGCGGAGAGCCAGCTGTCCTGCGAGAGCGAGGCCTTGGTCACGCCCAGGAGCACCGGCTTGGCCGACGCCTGATGCTTGTGCTCGGCAGCCAGGGCGCGGTTGAGCTGCTCGTACTTGTGACGATCAACCAGCTCGCCGGCGAGCCACTCGTCGGAGTCGCCCGGATCATCGATCTCCACCTTGCGCAGCATCTGACGGACAATCACCTCAATGTGCTTGTCGTGGATGTCGACGCCCTGTGAGCGGTAGACGTCCTGCACCTCAGTGACCAGGTAGCGATGGACAGCGCCCTCACCCAGGATGCGGAGCATGTCCTGCGGGTCGAGCGGACCTTCGGTCAGCGGATCGCCGGCCTCGACCTCGTCGCCCTCAGCCACGCGCAAACGCGCCGTCGCGGGCAATTCGTACTCCCGCGCATCGCTGGTCTCGTATGAGATGGTCAGCAGACGTGAGCCGCGCTTGCGGCTGACCCGTCCGCCGACACGTGCGCGGACTTGCCGCGCTTCCGGATCCTCGTCCTCGTCACCTGATCTGGGTAAACGGGCGAGCAGGTGTCCGGCTTCGACCTCTTCGCCGTCTTTGACCAGCACGCGGGTCTGCAGCTGTAGCTGATACTCGTCGCGGTGCACTTCCTCAGCGGTCAGACGGAGGCGGCGCAACTCACCATCGGTGAGCACGTCAACACGGCCGTCAATTTCCGCGATCAACGCCTGGCCTTTCGGTGAACGAGCCTCGAACAGCTCGACCACGCGAGGCAAACCGGAAGTAATGTCGGACACTCCGGCAATGCCACCGGTGTGGAAAGTGCGCATGGTCAGCTGCGTACCCGGCTCGCCGATACTCTGCGCGGCGATGATGCCGACCGCAGCGCCCAACTCCACCAGCTCACCGGTCGCCAGCGATTGACCGTAGCAACGCTGGCAGAGACCGCTCTGCTCACGGCAGATCATCGGCGAGCGCACGTGGAATGATTTCACGTTGTGGTTCATGACGAGCCGCTCAACGGTCGGTTCGTCGAGCAACGCGTTCGCGGCCAGCAACTCCCTGCCAGGATCGGCCGGGTCGTATACCGCCGCTGCGGTGTAGCGACCCATCACGCTCTCACGGAACTTGGTGATCACGCGCTCGCTGTCTTCGTCGCGATCCTCGATCGTGATCCCGGGAATCATCTCGCCGTCCGACACACAGTCAGGCACGCGAATGATCACGTCCTGTGAGACATCGATCAGGCGACGAGTGAGGTATCCCGAGTCCGCAGTCCGCAACGCCGTGTCGGCCAAACCTTTGCGCGCGCCGTGAGTCGAGATGAAGTACTCCAGCACCGAGAGGCCTTCGCGGAACGAGGAACGAATCGGCAACTCGATGATCCGCCCGGACGGGTCGGACATCAGGCCGCGCAAGCCAGCCATCTGCGTCACCTGGGCCAGATTTCCCTTGGCTCCTGAGGTAACCATCAGTCGCAGGGAACCCGGCTCGCTCAGCTGCTCGTCGATCTTGTCCTTGACCTGTTGGGTCACGGTCTGCCAGACGTTGACGGTCGCCGTGTACCGCTCATCCTCGGTCATCAGGCCAAGCCCGTAATCGTCGCGGATTGCTTCGACCTGTTTCTCCGCGTCTTGCAGGTAGCCGGGCTTGGCGTCGGGCGCGCGCAGCTCGTCGATCGCCATCGTCGTGCCCGACTGGGTGGCGTAACGGAAGCCGATCGACTTAATCCGGTCAGCCATCAGCGCGGTTTCCTCAGGTCCCAGCAGCCGATGACACATCGTGATCAGTTCTTTAAGCGACTTCTTGGCCAGCTCATGATTGATCTCGGCGAACGGAATCTCGTTGGGAATGACCGAGTCGAAGATCACGCGACCCGCGGTCGTCTCAACGATTTCCCCGCCAGTGCGAACCTTGTCGCGTACGAGGATGCGTTCGTGCAGCCCGACCGCGTGCAGGTCGTAGTGCAGCCGGACATCCTCAAACGAGGGGAAGGTGCGGATCACGGCGTCGTCCTGGTCACCCGTTGTCAGGGGAACGGAGCCAGGCGCAGCCTCAGGTTCGAGGGTCAGGTAGTAACAACCAATCACCATGTCCAGCGTCGGCGCGACGACTGGCTCACCGTTCGACGGCAGCAGCAGATTCTTGGTCGACAGCATCACCTGCCGCGCCTCAGTCACCGACTCATGGCTGAGCGGCACGTGGACCGCCATCTGGTCGCCGTCGAAGTCGGCATTGAACGCCGAGCAGACGAGCGGGTGAATCTGGATCGCCGATCCGTCGACCAGCACAGGCTCGAAGGCCTGGATGCCGAGTCGGTGCAGGGTGGGCGCCCGGTTGAGCAGCACCGGTCGCTGCTTGACGACGCTTTCCAGCACTTCCCAAACGTCGTCATGGCCACGCTCGACCATACGCTTGGCCGACTTGATATTAGCCGCCCGTTCTTCCTTGACCAGCGCGTACATCAAGAACGGCTTGAACAGTTCCAGTGCCATGCGACGGGGCAGACCGCACTGATGCAGCTTGAGCTCGGGGCCGACGACAATCACCGAACGACCGGCGTAGTCGACGCGCTTGCCCAACAGGTTCTGGCGGAACCGACCCTGCTTGCCCTTGAGCATGTCCGAGAGCGACTTCAGTCGGTGACTGCCAGACCCGGTCACGGGGCGGCCTCGGCGTCCGTTGTCGATCAGCGAGTCAACCGCTTCCTGCAGCATCCGCTTTTCGTTACGGATGATGATCTCGGGCGCGCCCAGCTCGATCAGCCGCTTGAGTCGATTGTTGCGGTTGATCACGCGGCGATAGAGGTCGTTCAGGTCAGAGGTGGCGAAGCGGCCGCCGTCGAGCTGGACCATCGGTCGCAGGTCGGGCGGCAACACCGGCAACGCGCGGAAGAACATCCACTGCGGCGAGTTGGTCGACTTACGCAAACCATCAACGACCTTGAGTCGCTTCATCGCCTTCTTACGGCGTTGACCGGCTTTGGTCTGCACTTCGATCTTGAGCGCTTCGGCGGTGGCGTCGAGATCCATCCGCGAGACGAGCGAGAGGATCGCCTCAGCGCCCATCTCACAACGGACCACGCCCGGATAGCGCTCCATCAGTTCCTCGGCGCGCTGCTCGGGCAGGATGGCGGCGTCAAAGTTGCCGGTCGTGACCGGGTCGAGGAGCGGATCCAGGTCTTCACGAATCCTCGCCTCAAGCTCTTCCTGAGCCCGCTGCTCGAGACTCTCGAGCTGTTCGCGCAGGCGCTCCTCCTGCTCGGCGACGTTCTCGGCCACCTCCTGTTTCTCGGCTTCGGCCAGCGCGTTGATCTGGGCGATCTCTTCGTCGCCGATCGCCTGGTGGCGGGCGACCGCCGCGGCCAGCTGGACATCGAGGTCTGCGTTCATCACTTCGGAGATGATCGGATCGCCGCGCTTGGCGAAGACCGCGTCACCCAGCTTCAGATTGCGGCGCGCCTTCTTGCCGTCAAACTCCGCGATCACCTCGCGCACTGAGCTGGCGTCCTCGCGCAGACCCTTGACGATGGAGCGAATCCGCTCCTTCACCTCCGCCGTATCGGCCTCGGTGCGCAATGCGATCTCGGCAAACAGCCGCTCGCGCGCCTGACTCAACTTCTCCTGGGTCTCAGTCGATTTCTCGCGGAAGTCCTCGATCGCATCTTCCGCGTCCATACGCAGATATTCGACCGCTTTGGCCTTCTCATCCTCATTGACGTGCGTGATGATGTACTGCGCGAAGTAGATGACCTTCTCGAGCTTGCGTGGCGAGAGGTCGAGCAGCAGCGCGATCCGTCCAGGCGTGCCCTTGACGAACCAGATATGTGACACCGGCGCAGCCAGTTCGACGTGGCCCATGCGCTCGCGGCGCACCTTGGAGCGCGTCACCTCGACGCCGCACTTGTCGCAGATCACACCCTTGTAGCGGACCCGCTTGAACTTCCCACAGGCGCACTCGAAATCCTTCTGCGGGCCGAATATCTTCTCGCAGAAGAGTCCGTCTTTCTCTGGCTTCAGGGTGCGGTAATTGATCGTCTCCGGCTTTAGCACCTCGCCGTAGGACCAGTCACGGATCTTCTCCGGCGAAGCCAGAGTGATCTGCATGGTCTCCGTGCTGCGAGTCTCAAGCACTGGTCACATCCTCTCCTTCGAATCCGGACAGATTCACGCCCAGTTGCGGCATTTCGTCGCGGCTGGGCACTTCAAGCACCATCGCTTCATCTTCCTGGTTACGCACCTCGACGTGCAGGCCCAGGCTCTGCAGCTCACGCAGCAACACGCGGAACGACTCCGGCATCGCCGCGTCGATCACCGGCTCGCCCTTCACGATCGCCTCATAGGCCTTGACCCGACCAACGATGTCATCGGACTTCACGGTCAACAGCTCCTGCAGGATGTTGGCCGCGCCGTAAGCTTCGAGCGCCCAGACCTCCATCTCACCGAAACGCTGCCCGCCGAATTGCGCCTTGCCGCCCAGCGGCTGCTGAGTGATCAGCGAGTATGGGCCGGTCGAACGGGCGTGAATCTTGTCTTCGACCATGTGCGAGAGCTTGAGCAGATAGATGTAACCGACGGTGACCGGTTGGTCGATCAGCTCGCCCGAGCGTCCATCCACCAACCGCTGCTTACCGAACACCGGGCGGGCGACGCGTTGCTGACGCTCGATCCGAGTCGCGCGCTCGGCCAGGGTGGCGTCGCTCCAATGACGGGCGGCGCGGGTCTCGCCGTGGTCGATCAGCCATTCGGCCAGCGCGATTCGACTGGCTGCGCCGGTGGTGTCGCGGTCATTGCGGTCGAAGGCGACCCGAATCGTCTCTTCGTCGTAGTTGCGTTCCGCCAACCAGGCGGCCGTACGCTCGTCGACGCCAACGCCGAGCACCGAGGCTTCCACTGCGTCGACAGGCTGGTCAATCTCTTCCTGGTCATCAGACCCAACGCCATTGGCGCCGTTGAACTCACGAGCGTTGCGCGCTTCACGCACCAACCAGGCGCGGGCGAGCGCGTCCTGCAGCTCATCCTCGGACGCTCCGTCAAAGACGGGCGTAATTGCGCGGAAGCCCAGCTGGTTGGCGGCCCAACCCAGCTGGGTTTCGAGAATCTGGCCCAGGTTCATGCGCGAGGGCACGCCGATCGGGGAGAGCACCACATCAATCGGCGTGCCGTCTTCGAGGTGGGGCATGTCCTCGACGGGCAGAATCGTGGAGATCACGCCCTTGTTGCCATGCCGCCCGGCCATCTTGTCGCCGACCTGCAGCTTGCGCCGCTCGGCGATCGTGACGCGCACCAGTTTCTGCATACCGGCCGGGAGTTCGTCCTCTTCGTCGCGGTTGAAGACGCGCACGTCGACGACGACGCCGCGCACGCCGTGCGAGACGCGCAGCGAGGTGTCCTTTACCTCCCGCGCCTTCTCGCCGAAAATCGCCCGCAGCAGCTTCTCCTCGGCAGTCAGTTCGGTTTCACCCTTGGGCGTGATCTTCCCGACCAGGATGTCGCCGGGACGCACCTCCGCGCCGATCCGCACGATGCCCTCGACGTCGAGATGAGCCAGCGACTCATCAGCGACATTGGGAATATCGCGGGTGATCTCCTCATTGCCGAGTTTCGTCTCGCGCGCCCCGACCTCATGTTTGGACATGTGGATCGAGGTGAACTTGTGGTTCTGCACCAGACGCTCGGAAACGATCACCGCGTCCTCGAAGTTGTACCCCTCCCAGGACATGAAAGCGCAGAGCACGTTCTGGCCCAGCGCCAGACGGCCTTGGTCGGTAGATGACGAGTCAGCCAACGGCTGTCCGGCGCTCACCCGATCGCCGGCCGAGACAATCGCGCGCTGATTGATGCAGGTGCCCTGATTGGAACGCAGGAACTTGAGCAATGAGTAGGAATGCAGATGCTCGCCCTGAACCGCTTCGTCGTAATGCACGACGATCGCCTCGGCGGTTACGTGGCGAACCTCGCCGTCGGCCTCGGCCGAGAGCACCTGTCCCGAATCGCGCGCGGCGGGCTGCTCCATGCCAGTGCCCACCAGCGGCGCCTCGGGCCGCACGAGCGGCACGGCCTGGCGCTGCATGTTCGCGCCCATCAGCGCGCGGTTCGCATCGTCGTGCTCGAGGAACGGAATCAGCGAGGCGGCGACGGAAACGATCTGGCGCGGCGAGACGTCCATGTACTGGATGTCTTCGCGGGCGAACTCCTCGAACCGGCGTCCCTGCCGACCTTCGACACGGTCGTCGAGGAAATATCCACGAGCGTCGAGCCGAGCATTGGCCTGGGCGATGACGGCGTCGGCCTCATCGTCAGCCGTCAATTCGACCACATCGTCGGAGACGTACGGCCGAATCCGTACTTCCGCGTCGTTGGCCGCATGGATCCGCTCGGCCAGCTCAACCGTGACTTCGTCGCCCTCGTCAGCGATCAGCTCACCGTCCGCGCCTTCGATCGGTTCAGCCAGAACACGGCCAATCAGATCCGGATGAGCGGGCGCCAGCCGCGAGACCACGATCCGGTATGGCGTCTTGATGAAGCCGTAATCGTTAAGCACCCCATAGGTCGCGAGCGAACCGATCAGACCGATGTTCGGGCCCTCAGGCGTCTCGATCGGACAGATGCGGCCGTAGTGGGAGTAGTGCACGTCGCGCACGTCGAAACCGGCCCGATCGCGGCTCAGTCCGCCGGGACCGAGCGCCGAGAGGCGGCGCTTGTGCGTCAACTCCGCCAGGGGATTGGTCTGATCCATGAACTGCGAGAGCTGGTGACCGCCGAAGAACTCCTTCACGGCGGCCTGCACCGGGCGGATGTTGACCAGCGCTGACGGCGCGGCCTGATCGGGATCGATGATCGTCATCCGCTCGCGGATCACGCGCTCCATCCGCACCATGCCGATGCGGAATTGATTCTGCAGCTGTTCACCGACGGCGCGGATGCGGCGGTTGCCGAGATGGTCGATATCGTCATCGCTCTGGATGCCGTTGTTGATTGCCACCTGAGTGAAAACGATCGCGAGCAGATCGCGCATCCAGAGCGCCTGCTGACGAGCTTCGTCGGCGTCCGCCTGATCAGTATCGAGCCCAAGCTGCTCGCAGCGCGGCAAGAGCTCATCATGCGTCGCCGTCAGGCGCGTGTTGACCTTGTAGCGACCGACGCGACCGAGGTCGTAGCGCCGCGGGTTGAAGAATTGGCCTTCCAGCATCGCGCGGGCCGCCTCCAGCGTGGGCGGGTCACCGGGGCGCAAGCGCTTGTAGACCTCAAGCATCGCCCATTCCTTGTTGCGATCCTCAGGGGCGACGCCAGGCGCTTCCTTTTCCAGCGTCGTGGCCAGGAACTGGTGCTGGGCATCCTCCAGATCAATCCCTTCCAGCATCTTCAGGATTCGCTCGTCGGTACCGAGCTTGCGTTCGAGCTTCTTGCCCTGCTCAACGTCGCCGTGCTCATAGAACTCCGGGTCGCTGGAGTCATCCAGCGCTCGCAGTAGCGTCGTCACGGCGATCTTGCGCTTGCGGTCAACTTTCACCGTGAGCACGTCGCGGTTGGACGACTCGAACTCGAGCCATGCCCCACGCGAGGGGATCAGCTTGGCCGCGCAGAGCGTGCGGCCCGAGGCCGAGTCAACCGAGGCGCCGAAGTAGACGCCTGGCGAACGCACGAGCTGCGAAACCACCACCCGCTCGGCGCCGTTGATGATGAACGTGCCGGTCTCGGTCATGTGCGGCAGATGACCGAAATAGAGCCATTGCTGCTTGCTTTCACCAGTCTTCTTCGAGGTCAGGCCGACCTTGACCCGTAGCTCGCCCTGGTAGGTCTTGTCCTTTTGGCGGCACTCCAGCGGCGTCTCCTTGGGCGGGATGTACTCATAACCCGGGGTGTCGTCACTTTCACCGTCATGCTGGAAATAGAGCTGCATGCGGTTGCCGGTGAAATCTTCAATCGGCGACATCTCCTCAAGCAGATCCCTGAGCCCCTCCTCGAGAAACCAGTCGTAAGAATCGCGCAGCAGCTTGATCAGATTGGGCAGCGGGTACTTCTCCGGCAGCCGCGAGTAATCAACGATCTCGCTACTCTGCGTCAGTGCAGGAGTGGCAGACTGGTCTCCGATTGGCGCCAACACCATGAGCGAGCCTCCTCAGTACACTTCGTGATCTCCGTCGGCCTACCGTCGGCGCGGAGCATGTCAGAGCGGCACGGCAAGCCCAGCGGCGCTGGCGGCTGTGACTGCGGAAGTTGCGGCCGAAGCCGTCGGCAGTCAGCAACGCCACGCCGAATGAGCGCATTGACACCGAGGCCAGGAGCGACCGCTTGGCGGTCCTCCATAGCCAACCAGTGCGCGGCGGGCGGGTGCAGTAACGATCTGGGGCATAGGTTGAAGCCTCATCGTATGCCGAGCCGCACGATGCGTCAATGACCTGAATCGATAAACCGCAGCAGGTTGAACAGATATCTGTCCCGCAGATGAGCATCGGCGGGCTACGAACGCAACCGCTCACACGCTACCGTGTAACCTGACGCGGGAGCTCCGCCAGATGGGTATCACAGAAGACAGACGCCATTGGGACGAACACTGGGACGCCGAGGCAATCCGCCGGCTTCGTCGTCACGCCGGTCTGAGTCAACGCGAGCTGGCCGAAGCGCTCAACGCGCGGCAACAGACGATCTCTGAGTGGGAGCGTGGCTCGTACGCCCCGCGTGGCACCGCCGCGCGTCTGCTGACCCGCGTCGCCGAGGACATGCAGTTTCCCTTCGAGACCAGGCCGGACGCCACAACCAGCGGCGACGAAGATGGCTGATCATCCAGCGAACGAGCTGGAGCTGCAGCGCCGCTGGGCCGAGTCAGACTGGCCGACCCCGTTTCTCCCAATGGGCTCGGGAGGCGCAATCCGCGTGATCTCACCCGGACGCTGGAATCACGGTCCCGGACCGGATTTTCATGGCGCGCAGATTCTGGATGAGCAGGGACGGGCGCGGCGCGGCGATGTCGAACTACACATCGATCCGAGCGACTGGCTCCAGCACGGCCACAGCGCAGACCCCGCCTACCGCGATCTCCTGCTGCATGTGGTGGAACGAGCGCCGCGCAACCCAGCCAAGCTCGATCCGCGTATCCCCGACGCCACCACGCTCCCGCCCGCGACGACCGATTCGGTCGAGGCGCCGCCCTGCGCGGAGATCGTGCAGCGGGTGGGAGCGCCTGCAGTGAAAACGCGTTTACTGCAGATCGCGCAACGACGCTTCATCCGCAAGACCGCCGAACTGCACGCCTTGCGCGTACCGACCGGGCCTGGAACGGAGGCGGACCGCCGCGCGGTGATCGCTGTCGCCCGCGCGCTGGGGCAGCCGCACAACGCAACGCTCGCCCAGCGCGCCGCAGAGCAGACGCTCGACGGAACCGGGAGCTGGGAGCGCGTCCAGCCGCGGATCGAGGCGGCGGACTGGCGCCGGGGGAGAGGCGCGCTGGGTTCGCCGAACGGTCTGAGCCTGGTCCTGACGACGTTGCTGCAGCGTTGGACGACTGCGGGCTCGGCGCCCTGGGCGACGTTCGAGCGCCTGGCCTCGTTGCCACGACGAGAGGCCGTCGACGAACTACGGATCGCGAAGCAGTTGGGGTCTGCCCGCGCTGTCCAGCTCCTCGCCGACGCGGTCTATCCACTCACGCAGTCATGGCGACAGTGGTTGCGACTGCCCGGCGCGCGCTATCAACGCACCGACGAGTTGCGCGCTCGACTCGATTACGACGCCCAGATCGACTTCGGCTGGCGACATCCGCATACACAGGCTCTGCTCGAGCTCGAGCAGACGCGCTGTCGACAGTGGGCCTGTCGCGTGTGCCCACTGGCCGGGTTGGCCCGTGGTTCAGGATCCGGGCGAGAAAACCGCCGGGCCTGAAGTGGAAAAGACATCAATATCGAGCGCCGCCTGCGTCCGTCGATAGCAGGCCGCCGCGCCGATCATGGCCGCGTTGTCGGTGCAGAGTCGCGGCGGCGGGACGCGCACCGGCACGCCGATATCGGCGCAGCGCTCGCGTAGGGCTTCACGCAGGGCGCTGTTGGCGGCGACGCCGCCAGCCACGATCACGCAGGCGGCGCCCAACTCCTCAGCGGCGCGAGCCGTTTTTTCGGCCAGCACATGCGTCACCGATTGCTGGAAGCGGGCCGACATGGCGGGCACATCAATCGGCTCGCCCGCGGCCTCGGCTCGCCGCACCCGATTGAGCACCGCGGTTTTGAGCCCGGAGAAGGAGAAATCGTAAGTACCGGGCAGCCAGGCGCGAGGCAACGGATCCACGGCGGCGATCCGCTCGGCCGAAGCCTGGCTCGCCGCCCGCTCGATCTCCGGCCCGCCGGGGAAGGGCAAGCCGAGCAGGCGGCCAACCTTATCGAAGGCTTCGCCGGCCGCGTCATCGCGGGTCTGACCAATTCGCTCGACCCGCTCGTGGTCCTCCATCCAGAACAGCTCCGTATGCCCGCCCGAGACCACCAGCGCGACCAGCGGGAAGGGCGGTTCAGCGTCATCCCATTCATCTCGCGCGGAGCGCAGCCAGTTCGCGTAGAGGTGTCCCGCGATGTGATGGACCGGAATCAGCGGCAGGCCGCGCGCCCAGGCGGCAGTCTTGGCCGCATTGACGCCGACCAACAGCGAGCCGCCCAGCCCCGGTCCCTGCGTGACCGCGATCGCATCGAGCTCGTCCCAGCCCAGGCCAGCCGACTCGAGCGTCGCCTGCATCACCGGTGCGAGATTGCGCAGATGCTCACGACCTGCGACCTCAGGCACCACCCCGCCATACCGAGCATGAATCCCCGCCTGTGACGCCACAACCGACGCCAGGATCTCGATGCCATCTTCAATCACCGCGCCGGCAAACTCATCGCAGGACGACTCCAGCGCCAACACCCGAAACGTCATAACCCGCCTCTGCTCTCCACAACGATTACGTTCATTGCGTTCATTGCGTTCATACGAATGGCGTTCCGCCTGCCTGGCTCAGGGAGTGGCGCTCGCATGACCCAGATTATGCCGCTTCCTGCGCCTCACGCCACTGCCGCCTTACTCCTGACGCGCGGGCAACCGACCAGTCAGGATGGATGCAGGCAGCGCGTAGATGATCTGGCCGCTCTGCTCATCGACCCAGGCGCCGCGCAACTCAGCCAGCTCAGCTGACTGAATCTGACTGACGACTTCACCAGATGGACCGACAGCGAGCAGCCGACCTTCGCCACGATCAACCACATAGACCAGGCCGGATTGCGCGCCCAGCGAGAGCGAGGCCGGACTCAGCAACTCTTGCTCCAGACCCAACGCCAATGGCAACTCCTCATTGACGCCGAAGCGACGCACCCGACCGTCACTCGAGGCGATCAGAAACTCGACCGCGCCGGCGGCATTGACGCTGGCGACGAGTTCGCTGGCATCGAGCAGATCGACGCGACCCAGTGCGCGCACCGGCTCGCTCAGCTCCGAGCGCTCGAGCGCGAACCGCCAGACAGCCCCGCCAGCCTGATCAAGTAGATACACATTGGCCGCAGTCGCCGCGACAGCGTCGACCGATCCGAGCCGAACCAGCTCGGGAATCGGTACCAGCAATACTCCTGAGGGAGTCCAGCGGTACAGGCGGGCGTGCGAGTCAAGAATCCAGAGCGCGTCCTCGCTCGTCCCCGCGCTGGAGCCGTTACCAGTCTGCGCAGACTGCCAGGCGATCGAGATCGGTCGGCCAGCGCGCGACTGATCGCCCAGCCCCAACAGTTCGCCCTCGAGGAAAATCACCGCGACCGCGCCGTCGCCGGTGACGCTGAACACGCGCCCGCCGGCGTCATCGATGACGAAGGCCCGACCGGCCCCAAAGCGAATCGCGCCGAGCGCGATCGACGGTCCAAAGCGCGAGAGATCGGCGACGACCGCCAGCTCGCCTGGCGACTGAATCAGATTGAGCTCGGCCAGTACCGCCTCGATCTCCTCGCGCAGCTGGAGCGCCTCAGCCGCCAGCGGATTGATCTCGAGCGCCAACTCGACCTCGCTCAGGGCGTCCTCCACAGCCAGCCGAGCGGCCTCGGTAGTGACCGCCAGCTGAGACGCGGCCAGTCCGTTGCGGGCGCGCTCGACACGCGAGCGAAACTGATCATCGTCCGACTGCAACAGCGACGGACCCAGCAGGACCGCCACGACACTGGCAAGAACAACCAGCATGGCGATCAGGATCAGTCCGGCGCGGCGAGCCGCTACAGCTCGAGCGCCCGATCCGCGTGTACGAATGTTGGGTCGCTCGACGGCCGGCTCGCGACGAGTCTCCAACAACGAGGGAATCGCGCGACCCAGCTTCATGATCGGGTTCGACAGACGCGGCGAGTGCGACGCCACTGGCGGAGCGATCATTTGCGCCTGATCGACGCGGCCCACGACGAAGGGATTGACCGGCCAGCCCACGACCTCCAGCTCCGTCGCAGCCGTCGGCGCGAAGACCACGTCCCATTGCCGAGCTGGCGGCTGAGATTGTTCTAGCGGTTCGTCCCCGTCCGACAGCCCTGCTTCGCCCGAGTCGAATCGCTGCTCAGCAGTCAGCCCGCCCGCATCGCCCTCATCTCGAGCCTGATCGGCAGGATCTGGCTGCGCTGACTGCGCCAGTGAATCATCTGCATCGGACGAACGCTCAGCTCGTTCATCCCCATCATCCACGCCATCCTCTGGCTCAGCTTCCGCCTCGGACGAGGGAGGCGGCGCTGCGCTGGCCAGACTGACGATCAACCCGGCCGCGTCCCGCAAATTGAGCATCGAAGGGTAGAGATGTCGCAGCACTTCGTCGACGGCGAGTCGACTGAGCGTGACGCGGCGTTGCGGGTCAAACAATCCGGCCGCGTTCGAGGTCAGCAGCAGCGCCCAGCCATCAGACGCCTCGGGGCCAGGCGCGAACTCGAGATTGACCGGATCGGAGCCGCCGATCGGCGACGAGACCGGATCGTCCAGACGCGAGCGATGCACATAGAGCGAAGTGGGGCGCAGGCCAGCGAGACCCGCGTCGCCGGCCAGCAACCCGACCGATGGCCCGGCCTGTCCCAGAATGACCAATTCTTCCCCGCGTTGGATCAGAATGGAGACCCCATACATCGCCTGCTCACTGGGTAGATGCTGGCGATTCCACACCCGCAATTCCTCGTGCGTCGTCTCGACAGCCACCTTGATCGCCCCGGTCAGCGATCGCGCCGTCGGATCGAACAGCTCGCCAATCCGGCGCACGAACTGATCCATGAACGCCCCGGCCCCGGCGGATGCCACCTCAGCCAGGATCGAAATGCGAACTACCCGGCCGCGCCGATCCACCTTCTCGGCAAACCCCACCTGGGGCGCTTCCTCAACCGCACGGCCGGCCAAGATTCGTAGTTGCGCGCTCCAGACCTCACGTGGTTGAGTCATCACTCGTCCTGTTGACAGCCTGGGCAATCCCACGCGCATCAAGCACTATCGTACCCACTCACGGCGCAGCGCTCTGCTGATCGATTCGATCCACGCCGATTCATCAGCCGCTGTCGCGCGGACAGCGGTGCAATTCGGGAACCCTGCGTATACTCATATTTCACCTACTCGAATTTCTTTGGCGTATCGAGAGCGCGCGAGCCAGCCCGATGTCCGATTCCGATCTCACTGCAGCCCCGCGGCAGTCAACCCAGCGAACCGTCCGCAACCAGCTCCGTCGTCGACTGGCCGACGAAGCGCTGTCGGCAGCGGCCGATCAGATTGAAGCGCTGCTGCGCGAAGCGGCGCTCGAGCTACGCCCGTTTCCACCGTTCCCCGGCGCCTTCTTTACGATGGGGGTCGAGGTCGAACCGGACGGCGTGCGCGACAAGAACATCGGCTGTGTCATCGTGACCGAGGAGGGCGCGTTGCGCGAGTTGCAACTGTCCTTCGACGACGAAGGCCCGGCCGCCTTTCTGGGCGCGAACGATCCGGTCTCGATGCGCGATGAAACACTCGTGGAACTGGAAGGATTGTCCGCCCAGGACCGTCTAACGCTGGCGCTCAACGGACTCGACGCTGTCAGCGAACTACTCGAGCACCAGCCCAACTAAGGGACGCCGCCACAGAGCAGAGGAGTATCCCCTTGCAATTCATCGCTACTGTCTTGCGCGTCCTGTTGCCCTGGGCCGCGATCATCTGGATTTATCGTGCGCTGCAATCCCAGCAACGGCTGGAGCGCGAACTGACGGAAGAGCGAATCGACCACCTCGAGCTGCAGCTCAGCAACGAGCGATCACGGCGCGAGCAGGCCGAGCTGATGGCTCGGCAGATCGCTCAGGCCAGCGGTAGCTCCATGAACGAAGCGTCGATGGCGCCCGCGCCACCGACCCCGTCTCGCCCAACGCCGCGGCCCACGCCTGCCGCGCGAGCGCCACAACCTCCTCC
>RKRS01000221.1 GCA_007571275.1 Dehalococcoidia bacterium | reverse complement strand
ATGTTCGATCAGCAGATCGGGCGCGCTGTTGCTCGGTCTGAATAAATTCGCGAACGACCTCGTTGGGATGTTGCGCCAGCTCCTCGATGAGCGGCGCGGCGATGGCTATCTGTTCGGGCGTGCGTGCGGCGATCAGACCACGCGCCGCCTGAATGGCGACGCCGGGATCGGAGTGCCGGGACAGCGGCGGGAGCATCGCAAACGCCTGCGGATGCACGCGTGAGAACCGTCCGATTGCAGCAGTCGCAGCGCGGCGGACCTCTTGCGAGGAGTCACAGCTGGCCAGCTCGCAGAGCAGCGGCAGATACGCGGGAGCCTGGAGTCGCGCGACGGAGTCGGCGGCCTGTTGTCGCTCGCGGGCGCTGCCGCTGCGCAAGCGCTGCTCGAGGTCCGCTGCAGCGTCCATGCGCCATGGATACCGGGCTTACGCGCCGCGGCCAAGGCGTCGCTGCAGGAGCGCTCTGGGTGTGGCGCTGATCCCGCGCCATTGCTGGCGGAGGAGTCGCTCCGCGCCGATCTGGCGTAGCGAGGGATATACACCAAGCTCGCCGCTGGCGCCGCCGCTGCTCAATGCGGCCCGCAACGCCGCCGATCCACGCCCGTCGTAGCGGGTGAACCCGGCGCCGACCTGTTCGTGGAAGTGCGCGTCGGAGCCGCCGGTCTGTGTGAGCTTCCAGCGCTGGTTGGCCTCGATGATCGCTCGGCGCCGCCAGCGGGCGGAGGGAATCGGATTGGCGGTCTCGATAGCGAGGATGGGCGCGTCCTCATCCTGCAATTCCGGGGCCAGATCGCGGAGCAGGCGGTCAATGTCGCGGATGTTGAGGGCGAACGGCACCACCGCGGCCGGATGCGCAATGATCGCCGCTCCGTCCTGCTTCCAGATCGCCTCAATCGTCGCGGCCGCGCTGCGGAACACCGGGAGCGGTTGTTCGATCCAGAGCGCGAGGATGTGTCCCTGTCGGCTGCTGACCTCGCTGCCGACGACGACATCGACCGGGTGGTTCGTTCTGGCTGCGACCTCCCGCGCGACATGCGCCCCGCGCGTCTGGTCATGGTCGGTGATCGCGACCAGATCGAGTCCACGTTCATGCGCCGCATCGAGGATGGTCAGCGCGTCATCCATACCGTCCGATGCGTCGGTGTGGACCTGGAGGTCGGCGCGTCCCGTAGCGTTGCCCGGTGTTGTCATGAGGCGGCGTTGGCGGCGTGATCGCGAGGGTGCGGATCATCCCAGGGCGTATCTCGGCAGGGCGCCCAGGGCGACTCAGACACGCGCCAGAGATGAGCGTGTTGGGCGATGATCGGCTCGAACAACCGAGCCAGATCGGCTGTGTTGGTGCGTGTGTCGAGCGCGCGGTTGCCAGTCAGCAGGAGTTCGAGCGGCGGCAGGAAAGCAACGTCAAACTGGAGTCGGTCAGGGCCGGGACGTCGGACAGCGTAGAGCGGCAGCACGTCGGCTTCGGCGCGAATGGCGAGGTCGATCGCGCCGACGGGAAATCGCGCCTGGCGTCCGAAAAACGGCACGCAGGCGCCGCCGCCCTGGCGGTCGCGGTCCCAGAGGATGCAGACGACGCCGCCCTCGCGCAGGGCGCGCAGCGCTGTGGCGACGCCGGTCTGTGTGGCGGTGAGGAAGTCAATGCCGACCGCGGCGCGCGAGGCGTTGACAGCCTCGAGGTGGCGCGGATCGTCGAGCCGCTCGACGAGGGCGACGGCGGGAATATCCAGCGCGGCGAGGGCTTTGACCGCGACCTCAGGATTGGAGATGTGCGCCGTCGTCAAGACGATTCCGCGTCCCGAACGGCGCGCGTCCAGGAGGTGATCGAGGCCGCTCACATGGAGGTGATTTTCGAGCACTCGGCGAGGTGAGATTGATGGCAGGATCGCGAGGTCAACATAGTAGCGAGCGGTTTCGGCGATGACCTGAGCGGCGGCTCGATTGAGTTGCGCCGGCGAATGATCGGGATGGATGCGTTGCAGATTGTTGCGGATGCGAATGCGTTGCCGCTCAAACAGTGGCAAGGCCAGGGACGCAGCAAGCTCTGCTGTCCCATACAGCAATCTGCGTGGCAGAATGCCTTCGCACCAGGAAAGAGCAGCCAACACTACCGCAATCAGCACAGCTCTATCTTCGCACACCCCCAACCGAATCCCAGCGTCCGTTCCAGCCTGATACTCTCCGCTCAGGAGGTTGATTCTTGACCACCACAGAGCAGTTGGCAGCAATCGTCGAGCGCGTACGCGACGCCACCAAGTCACTCAGTGGCGATGAATTCCGCCTGCGCGAGATTGCGTTCGAGAAACTTCTGGAACACGAGCTCGGCCACCACCCTCAGACGAACGGGGCCAGCATCGACCCGTCTGACCCCAGCGCCGTCAGCACTCCACCGCTCGACTCCAGCTACTCGACGCCTACTATGCACGCCGAGGCGATCGCCCAGTACTTCAAGATCGACCCTGACGAAGCGCACGATCTGTTTGATGTCTCTGAAGCCGAACCAACCTTGCAATTGCCCGTCAGCCAGCTTCCGGGTCCTCAGGCAGCAGCAGTCCGCGATATCGCCCTGCTTGTCTGTGGTGCAAGAACCGCCCTCGGACTCGAGACCGGCACAGTGCACATCCGACAAGCTGCCGATGATTTTGGCAAAGTGGACAGCAATTTCATGACGTACTTGCTGGACTTTGACAAGATTGGCGTTCGAGGCAAATCAACATCCAAGAACCGACTCGTCCGGATGAGAGTGGTCGGCGCTGAAGCGGCGCGCGAGTTGGCTCAACAGAGCGTTTCAGTATGTTCCGCCGCCGGCCGATGCGAGCGATCCTGAGGAGAGCAGCTAGCCTCGCCAGATCGGGCGGAACTGATACCACTGATCGGGGTTGGCGCGCAGGGCTGACTCGAAGGCGGGGAGCAGTGTGTCTTGGCGCGGTCGTTGTAGATCGATGTGTGGTTGGAAGCGCAGCTCGTGGCCCTGACGCGTGGCGCTGAGCGGGATGAGCCTGGCGTTGGTCAGATCGGCAATTCTGAGAATCTCGTTGGGCAACTGCAGCTCGTGGCCGAAGAGACGCTCGGTGACCGTCTGCTCGCCAGGCCGGGGTGGTCGATCGAACAGGATAGCGGCGGTTCCCTTGGCCTGGAGATGTCGGACCATCTGACGCAGACCGCCGCGGCCAGTGGCCGGGGCCATGCCGAGTCTGGCGCGTTGATCCTGGATGGCCCGGTTCAGGGCGGGGTGGCCAAGATCGTCGACGAGCACCATCGAGGGACCGATTCGGTACGTGAACGCGCCGCCGAGGATGTCCCAGTTGCCAAAGTGAATGACAGCGAAGAGGATCGGGCGGCGCTGGTACCACTCGGCGAGCTGCCGCCACTGATCGGCATAGGCTCTGTCATCTCCGCCGACGGCGTCGTAGCAGTCGGCCGGCGTGAGTTCGTCGAGGCGGACGGCGTCGACCAGGTATTCGCCGTAGCGTTGGAACTGGGCTCGGGCCAATGAGTCGGCGTCGCCGCTCCAGTCCACGTGGGGCAGGAGAAGCTCGGCGTTGCGGCGGGCGGCGTCGCGACCTCGAGGCCAGGCGCGGTAGACCGCGGCCATCAGTCGCCGTGCGGCGGCATAGGCAGTCGGGCGAGGCAACGCGCGCGCCACTCGCCCCAGCGTCTGGTAGCCGAGCGCGAGGGGGTGCATGGACGGGGCCGATGCTACTCGCCTTGAGCGAAGGCCTCAACGGCGTCGCGGGCGACGTCGTCGGTCCACTGCTCGGGCGGCGATTTCATGAAGTAGGCCGAGGGAGCGAGGAGTGGGCCGGAGAGGCCGCGGTCGAGCCCGAGTTTGGCGCAGCGGACCGCGTCGATCACCACGCCAGCCGAGTTGGGCGAATCCCAGACTTCCAGTTTGAGCTCGAGATTGAGCGGCACATCGCCGAAAGTGGTGCCCTCGATACGGATGTGACACCACTTGCGATCTTCGAGCCAGGGGACGTGGTCAGAGGGACCGACGTGTACGTCGCCGCTTGGCATCTCGTACTCGATCTGCGAGGTGACGGCGTTGGTCTTACTGATCTTCTTCGATTCCAGGCGCTCGCGCTCGAGCATGTTGTAGAAGTCAGTGTTGCCGCCGAAGTTGAGCTGGTAGGTGCGGTCGATCTGGACGCCGCGGTCGCGGAAGAGGCGTGAGAGGACACGGTGGACGATCGTGGCGCCGACCTGGGACTTGATGTCGTCGCCGATGATCGGCGCGCCGGCGCGGCGGAAGCGGTCGGCCCAGTACTTCTCGCGGGCGATAAAGACGGGAATGCAGTTGATGAAGGCGCAGCCAGCCTCAAGCACCTGTTCGACGTACCACTTGGTCGCCTCTTCGGAGCCGACCGGCAGGTAGTTGATTACCACGTCGACATCGCGTTCCTTGAGGATCTGGGCGACGTCGACGGTTGAGCCGGGCGCCTTCTCGATCACTTGCGAGAGGTACTTGCCGAGCCCGTCGTGGGTCATGCCGCGCTCAACCGGGACGCCCAGATTGGGGACATCAGTGAACTTCACCGTGTTGTTGGGCTCGGTGAAGATGGCTTCGGACAGATCGAGGCCGACCTTGCGCGAGTCGATGTCGAAGGCGGCGACGAAATTCAGATCGGAGATGGCATATCCACCGAGCACCGCGTGCATGAGCCCGGGGACCTCGTCGCCGTCCTGGGCGTGTTGGTAATAGGTCACGCCCTGGACGAGGGAAGAGGCGCAGTTGCCGACTCCGATAATTGCGACGTTGATTTTTCCGGTTGGGTTATTGGCTACGCCATCTGGCATGACTCATTCCTTCCGCCGTGAGTGCGGCAAGCGGGATTGCCGAGTGAGATCGGAACCTCGCGATGGGAGAACCGCGCGCCCACCTTCGAGTACTCCAATGTATCAGCCGATCTCTCTGGGGGCTGTCATGGGAGATATAGGCGGAGAGGGGCAATCGCGGCGGCGAGACAGCTGGATAGCGGATAGGCTGGGCGCATGCCAGATCCTCGCGAGCTCGTGGCGGAGATGTACCTGCAGTTCGCTGAGGAACTGGCGGATGCGGCCGCCGAGCTGATCCGACCCTGGTTTCGCAGCCGGCTGGAGGTACAGCGCAAGGGCGACGGGTCACCGGTGACCGAGGCGGATCGAGCGGCGGAGGCGGCCATCCGCGAGCGGATCGCCGACCGCTTTCCCGCGCACGGCGTGATCGGTGAGGAATACGGGACCGAGCGCGACGATGCGGAATGGGTCTGGGTGATCGATCCGATCGATGGCACGGGCGCATTCGTCTCGGGGTTGCCGACTTTCGGCACGCTGATCGGACTGCTGCGCGACGGCCAACCCGTGGCCGGCGTATTGGATCAGCCAATAGCAAACGAACGCTGGGCGGGCTTGAACTATCCGGACGTAACGCGCCGTACTACACATAATTCACAGATTGTCCACACCTCCTCCACGAGGATTCTGGAAACATCGATCGGTTTCGCCACCAGTCCGGACATGTTTCAGGGGACGGCGCGGCAGTCCTGGGACATCCTGTCTGCGTCGCTTGAGCGAGTTCGCTACGGCGTCGACTGCTACGCCTACGGGCTACTCGCATCCGGCTTTATCGACATTGTCTGCGAAGCGTCGCTCAAGCGGTGGGACTATCTGGCGCTGGCGCCGATTGTGCAGGGAGCGGGCGGTTACATGACGGACTGGGCAGGCGGACAGCTGACGCTGGAGTCGGGAGACCAGGTGGTCGCTGCGTCAACTCGACAGTTACAACAGGCGGCGATAGCACGACTGTCGGGATCGAGTGATTAACATAACTGTAGATAGGTTGTGGAAATTCGCGAGAACTGTGGACAAGGTCAGGTGTCAACTCGATGGAAACCGAGCGGTGCGCCTGGCCCAGCCCGAAGCCGAGCGATTAGCTGGCGATCTTGGCGGCCACTCTCGACTTGCGCAGGACGGGCAGGCCAGTGCGCGGATTTTCGACGACCTCGTAGCCATCGGGCACGGCGTCAATTGCGCCCGGCTGCTCCGACTTGGCGAAGAAGTAGATGCGCTGCGCGTGATGATTACGCAGTTCAACGTCGCGCGCGTGGAGGAAGTAGGTTTCCTGGCGTCGATTGGTGGTGGAATAGGCCATGGCCGCTCAACTCCGATCAATTGATCAGGTGTGTATGCGGTTACATCATATAGTCAGGCGACGCTATCTACCCTGCGTAAGCAACCTGCGGCGATTCGTTACGTCTAGTACCAGCGGATCATTGGCAGCGCTATTGCTACTGATCAGCGGTTATACGTTGGCCGTTATGGCATGTAGCGGAGCGCAGTCGTCGCCGGCATCCGCCCCGAATCAGGAGGAGCTGTGGGCAGTCGCAGAGCTCGACCCTGCGGCCCAGTGGCTGCCGGTGCTGGCTACCCAGGATCTGGCGGTGGGAATCACGCGGATCGCGTTCAGCCTGGACGGCCTCTCGGCAACCGATGAACCGCCGACGATCCGCGTCTCGCTCTTTGCCCTGGATGAGGATCGGGCCTCGCCGCGCTCAATCCAGTACGCCAGCTTCAGGGCATACGACCCAAGCGTCCAGATTGCGGCGCATGAACACGTCAACGCGAGCGTGTCCGACCGCTCGTTGCCAATTGGCCGCGGGGTGTATGTCGTGCCGGTGCGCCTGACTGCCGCAGGTCTCTGGGGCATGTTGTTGGAGATCAGCTCGGACTCGGCGAGCGAAACGACGCGGTTGCGATTCTCGGTGCGCGAGCGACAGGCGGCGCCGCGTGTCGGTGAGCGCGCGCCCAGCGTCGACTCGCGGACGCGCGACGATGTATCGACCCTGGCTGAGCTGACTTCCGATCCCGATCCGGAACCTGGTCTGTACGCGTTGTCCATCGCAGAGGCGCTGGAGCAGGATCGTCCGCTGCTGCTGGCGTTTGCGACGCCGGCGTTTTGTCACTCGCGGACCTGCGCGCCGGTGCTGGACGCGGTCAAGGCGGTCTGGCGAGAGTTTTCGTCCGCGCTGATCGGGATTCACGTTGAGGTGTTTGAGAATCCGCATGAGCCGTCACGGTTGGTCGAGTCGGGGGCCTTCAGTGCCTGGCACTTGCCGTCGGAGCCGTGGGTGTTTGTGGTCGATGGAGCGGGGATCATCCGCTATGCCTTTGAGGGCGCGGTGACCGAGGCCGAATTACGCTCGGCCGTGGAGTGGGTGGCGCAGGACGGGGTCGACTGAACGTTAGGCTGGTAGCACGCCCACTGACGGCTGAGGGCTTGGGCGAGAGCGAGGATCGGCATGGCGCTGGCAGGTGCGGAGCGGGCGCAGATTCGGCAGCAGTTCACGGCCATCGAAGGCCCGCTGAAGCTGGAGTACTACCACCAGAGTCCACGGCGGGTGATGGTGCCAGGTCGTCCGGACAAGCCCAGCTGCGCGCTGGCGAAGGAACTGTACGAAGAGATCGCCGAGTTGTCGGATCAGATCTCACTGACAATCTATGAGCGCGAGGAGTCGCGGGAGCAGGTCAGGCGCCGCGACATCGTCGATGTGCCCTGTGTGCTGATCCGCGGCGAGCTGAACCGACCACTGCGCTTCTATGGCGCGCCCAACGGTCACCTGTTGGTGGCGATGATTCGGGCGATGGTGTTGGCTTCCACGAGGCAGGCGAAGCCGTCAGTCAAGATGAAGCGTCTGCTGAGCAAGCTGCGTCGGCCGACGCGGCTGCGGCTGCTGGGATCAGTGGACGATCCGCTGGCCGGACAGGCGGCGCTGGCCGCCTGCGCGGCCGCATTGCTCTCGCCCAAGCTGCAAACCGACGTGTTCGCGATCGAGGAGTTTGCCGAGATCGGCGCGAGATCGGGCGTGACAGCGCTGCCGGCGTTGTTTGTCGATGACCGCCTGGCGGCGGTTGGGCTGGTCGAGCCGCTAGAGCTGGTTGAGTACATCGGCCTGTGGCAGGCCAACCCCGAGAAGGCGCAGCTGAATCCACCGACCACGCAGCCGGGATCGACGACGGCCTGGCGTCCACCGCAACCGACGGCCCCGCGTCGGGAACCGACGCCGATTGATCCGATTGCAGCGGCGGCGGGACGGGCGCGTGAGGCAGCCGCCACACCCGAGGGGATGCGCCGCACAGCCGGGGGGCTGATCGTGCCGAATCGGTAGTACGCTGGAAGTGGTCGGGATGTCGATGGCGCCCGCTGACATGCCTGACCGCTGAGTCTGTCAGTGGTGGTCGGGAGTGAGACAGTGGCTGATGTTGGTGAACTGCGCGAAACGCTGGATGCGTTGTCGGCGCGGCTCGGCGACGTTCTGGAGCGTCTTTGACCTGCCGGCGATCGAGGCGGAGGCGGCGCGGCTGGAGTTGGCGTCCACGGCCGGCGGATTCTGGGACGACGCGGAGCGCGCGCGGTCGGTGATGAAGCGGCTCGCCTCGCGGCAACGCACGATCGAGGTCTGGCGCAGACTGGAGTCTCGGCTGAGCGAGGCGGTGGAGCTGCTCGAGCTGGCCGATGACGCAGAACTGGCCGCAGATCTGTTTGCGGAAGCAGCAGAGATCGAGGAGGAGGTCAGGCGGCGCTCGTTTGAGTTGGCCTTCTCCGGTCCGTATGACGAACGGCCGGCCGTGATCGCCATTTATGCGGGCGCGGGCGGCATCGACTCTCAGGACTGGACCGAGATGTTGCTGCGGATGTACCAGCGCTGGGCGGAACGGGTCGGGTTCGACGTCGATCTGGTTGACCTGGTCGAGGGCGAGGAAGCGGGGCTGAAGTCAGCGACGCTCGAGGTGCGGGGCAGCGCAGACGGCGGCGGCGCGTACGGCTGGCTGCGCTCGGAACACGGCGTGCACCGGCTGGTGCGCATTTCGCCATTCGACCAGAATCCCGCGCGACACACGTCGTTCGCGCGCGTGGAGATCATGCCCGAGACCGAAGGCGCGGCGGAGGTCGAGATCGCCGACGACGACATCAAGCTGGACGTGTACCGAGCCTCGGGCAATGGCGGCCAGAATGTGCAAAAGAACTCGACGGCGGTGCGGATCACGCATCTGCCGACCGGGTTTGTGGTCAGTTGTCAAAATGAGCGCTCGCTGCGGCGTAATCGTGAGTCGGCGATGCGCGTACTGGAGGCGCGGCTGTTGATGTTGGCAGAGCAGAAGCGCGAGGAGGAGCGTCTGGCGATTCGCGGCGAGCACATTGAGGCTGGTTGGGGCAATCAGATCCGCTCGTACGTCTTGCAGCCATATCGGATGGTGAAAGACCTGCGTACGCAGTACGAAACATCGGACGCGGACCGCGTGCTCGATGGCGACATCGACGAGTTTCTGCGCGCCTCGTTACGGCATCAGATTGGCCAGGAGGCGAGTCGGGAAGGGGCGGTCGCATGAGACGGTCGCTGATGCCGTTGGCGCTGGCGATGCTGGTCGCGCTGGTCATCTCCTTGCTGGTGGCGTGGGGTTCGGTTGGGGCGCAGTCAGCTGAGGACGGGCCAACCGTCCAGGGGACCCGATTCGAGAACTCCTGGCCCGACTCGGTGGTGGTGACCGCGTTGGTTGATGGCGCGTCGGAAGTGGAGTCGGCCACGTTCCTCTACACGATCCTGCCGGAGGGCGCGCTGACTCGGCAGGCGGCCGAGATCAGCACAGGCGACGTAACCCGCGTGCGGGCTGAGTTCCCGACGCGCGATTCCCAGCTCTGGATTCCGGCCGGCGCCGACTTTGAGTGGCGCTGGGAGTTTGTTGACGCGTCGGGCGAGACGTTCGAGACCGAGCCGCAGATCTGGCGATACGAAGATCCCAGATTCGAGTGGCAGTCGCTCA